>JABDGS010000007.1 GCA_013285915.1 Bacteroidota bacterium | reverse complement strand
AAACTTTACAGCTTATATTGATGATAACAATAAAGTTGATGAGTTGAATGAAGCAAACAATATTTTGCAGATACCCGTTGTTATTTCAACCGCTGACATAAGGCCTGTTTACCCGTATAACTTCGCCGTTGTAAATACCCCTGCTGTAACGCTGGCAGCGTCTACTGCGCGTCCGCTTGATACGCTTAAAAAATATGTAATTGATGTAGATACAACTGCACTATTTAACTCTGGCATCAAACAATCTTACCAAATCAGCTCAACCGGCGGCGTAATTCAAAAAACAATTTCGCTGGCTTTTAATAATACGGTTTATTACTGGCGCGTATCACCAATAAACTCAAGTCACAAAAATGTTTCTTCTTTTATTTACCGCAGTGCAGGCAGCCCTGGGTTTGAGCAGGCCCATTTTTACCAGCATACCCAATCATCTTTAAATAATTTAACGCTCGATTCTGCATCACGCAAATTCAACTTTGGCAAAACAGTGCTTAACCTTTTTGTAAAACAGGGGGTTTACCCGTATGGCGGCACTGAAGACGCCGATTTTAGCGTAGCTGTTAACGGCACGTTTTTAGCACAAAGCGCCTGTGTAGGCTCGTCGGTGATATTTAATGTGTTTGACCCGCTTACATTCAAAATTTACCAAAACACAACTAATCCAAATGGGGCAGCGCCAAACTGTAAACCTATAACGGCCGCGGACTTTGAATTCTCAGTATCTGACCCTGTTTCAAGGGACAGCGCAGTAAGCTTCCTTGATAATTTTGTACATGATGGCGACTATGTTGTTGCAAGAAGTATTGATGTACCCAGCGATATGGCGCCCCAATGGGCTGCAGACACTGCATTATATGGCCACAACCACTCATTGTACCACCGCTTAAAAGACCAGGGCATTAATATAGACCAATACAATTTTCCACGCAGTTACATCTTCATATTTAAGAAAAATGATTCCACACATTTTGCGCCGGTAAGTGTTTTGTCCGACGGTATTTATGATGACATTTACTCGTCACAAAACATTGCAGTTTCTGACACTTTGGGTTATGTTACTTCGCCCAAATTTGGTCCAGGTAAAGCTTGGAGTAAGGTGTCGTGGCAGGGGGCTGACGATAATGCCAACAACATCAGCTCACTGAATGTAATTGGTGTTGATACCAGCAGTAATGAAACATTATTATATAGCCTGGCTAAAGGGCAAAGTTCCCAGGATATTTCTTCAGTAAATGCAAAACAGTATCCATATATAAAGCTGCAAATGCGTACACAGGACTCGCTTACTGCACGGCCTTACCAGTTAAGCGATTGGTCAGTTACATATACTCCTGTCGCTGAAGGTGCCGTAGCACCTAATATTGGTATCAACTTGCCTGACAGCGTAAATTACCCGCACAGTGAGAATACTAAGCCCGATACCTTGACCGGTTATGTGGTATTTAAAAATGTGAGCATTTCAAATTTCGATTCCATCAGGGTAAAACTCCTGTTGTATGACAGTATTGGCAATGTGTTCAGCTTCCCGGTTAAACGGGTGAAGCCACTGGTTGCAGGCGATACAGCAAATGTGTGGTTTAATATAAACGTTACAGCATTGCCCAAAGGGACGTACAATTTTTACATGATAATAAACCCTGATAATGATCAGCCTGAACAATACCTGTTTAATAACTCTATTTATAAATACATTGTAATAACAAGAAAACAGCCTTCGCCAACACAATTGTTGTCGTTCACAGGCCAGCCGGATGGCAAAAATGTGCAGTTAAACTGGAAAGCTACCAACGAAATAAACTTTGGTTACTATGGTGTTGAATTTGGTGTTGACGCCATTCACTTTAACCAGGTAGGCGAAGTGCAGGCACAGAATGGAAATATTAGCATTAAAAATTATAATTACCTGCACACAACACCCGTAATTGGCAAAAACTATTACAGGCTTAAAATGGTTGATAAGGATGGCAGGTATACTTATTCAAACACCATCCAGGTTGATTTTGGGGCGGGCGGTATAAAAGTTTATCCAAATCCTTTCACTACGTCATTAACAGTTACCGGCAACGCCGCTGGGAAAAATTCCGTAAAACTGCTTGATGTGTCTGGTAAGGTTGTATTGCAACAGGTATTTAATGGTGCAAGTATTGTGCTTGATGTAAGTAACCTTGCGGCAGGCACTTACCTGGTGCAGGTAAATAACAGTGTTACACCGCAAACATTTAAAGTGCAAAAACAAAACAATTAAAGCTGGAGGAGTGGAGAATGAAACGTATAATTTATTTGTTAACAACGCAATAAAAAGCAGCATAAAAACGTATACAACCTTGCAGCAATACGTTGTATCAACAAACATTGTTGTAACTTAAACCTTATGAAGTGTAAAGGCTGGCTGCTTGGTTTGCTGTTTGTTACTTTTTACACCGCTAACTCGAACGCACAATTCAGAACATATTCCAATGAGTTCCTGAATATTGGCGCGGGTGCGCGCGGGCTTGGTATGGGCAGTACACAGGTAGCTTCTGCCGATGATGCAACGGCAGGTTATTGGAATCCCGCCGGTTTGGTATACGTAACCGATAATCCTTCCATTTCTTTAATGCACGCCGACTATTTTGCGGGTATAGGCAAATACGATTTTATATCCGCTGCTTTGCCAATAGGGCAGGGCAATCAAACACTTGGCCTTTCAATGCTGCGTTTTGGTGTAGATGATATACCCAATACACTTTTCCTTGTGCAGCCGGATGGCTCAATAAATTACAATAATATTCAAAGCTTTTCTTCCGCTGATTATGCTTTTCTCGTTTCTTATGCCAAAATGATAAAAGATGAGGATAACGCCCAATTTAGCTGGGGTGGCAACGCGAAAATTATCTATCGCAAAGTGGGCAGTTTTGCCAACGCATGGGGTTTTGGGTTTGATTTTGGGATGATGTACCGCACAGACAAATGGCGTTTTGGCCTGATGGCCAAAGATGTTACCACTACTTTTAATTCGTGGTCATTCTCATTTACCGATGAAGAAAAGCAGGCTTTATACCTTACAAACAACGATATACCGGTAAAATCAACTGAAATTACAGCGCCCCGCCTGGTTTTGGGCACAGGCTATAATTTTGAGTTTAATGAGAAATTTCACCTGCTTGCCCAAACAGATATGGATATTACCTTTGACGGCAAAAGAAACACCATTATAAGCAGCAACCCCATAAGTATTGACCCGAAAATTGGGTTGGAAGCCAATATAAACAACACCGTATTTATACGGGCAGGTGCATCAAATTTTCAAAAGGCGCTGGCAGATGGGGACACGCTTAATCAAAAAAAAGTCTGGATCTTTCAGCCGAGTATTGGTGCGGGTTTTAAAATAGGCAATGTTATGATTGATTATGCTTTTACAAATCTTGCCAACCAGTCAAACCCATTATACACCCACGTTTTTTCTTTGCGTATTGACCTTGTAGCAAAAAACAGGGAGGCTTCTTCAAAAAAAGCATACGTGCCAACTTTGCCAAAAGCCGACAAGCCAAAAACCGGTAAGGTATATATACCTCATTCATGAAGAAATATGTACTTATATGGTTGTTGGGGCTTGTAAGCCTGCAGTTAAAAAGCCAGTATAATAATGAGTGGATCGACTACTCAAAAACCTATTATAAGTTTTTTGTGGGTGCAGATAGTTTATTCAGAATTAATCAAAACTTACTGGCGGCCGCCGGGCTGGGCAATGTTAATGCTGAACAGTTGCAATTGTGGCGTAATGGCAAACAGGTGGCTATTTATACCAGTGTGCTCTCGGGCATTATACCTGCCAATGGTTATATTGAATTTTGGGGACAGAAAAACGATGGCCTACCCGACAGGGCATTGTACAAAAACCCTGCAAATCAATTGTCAACCGCGCTTAGTTTAGAAACTGATACGGCCGCATATTTTCTTACCGTAAATGCCGGCGGTAATAACGCGCGCATTAGTGATGCTCCCAATAATGTAGCAGGCAATGTATTGCCGCCCGAGCCATATTTTATGTACGATTACCAGGTTAACTTCCAGCAAAATATTAACTACGGATATGCCGTGTATTACGGGGAATATGTATACTCCTCTACCTACGACGTTGGTGAGTTTTGGAGCACCAACGATATTTATCCCGGAGCGCCCTTTAACGTTAATGCCGGTAACCTTTATGTTGCAGCAAACGGCCCGAATGCCATTTTAAAATTAAGTGCGGCCGGTAACTCATACCTCGGCCAAAATAGCGTTACCGGACAGGTGCGCAGCGTGAGTGTATTGCTAAACGGCACAAAAGTAATTGATAACAGCCTTGGCGCTATGGATGCTGCTATTTTTACCAGCAAACCTGTTGCGCCTGGCGTGGTAAACAGTACTTCACCCGCTACGTTTGCTATACAAAATACAAATAGTTGGGGAGAATCGAATGACAGGATCGCTGCAGGGTTTATTGATCTTACCTACCCGCGGCAGTTTAATTTTGGCGGTGCAGGTAATTTTGCTTTCAATCTGCCCGGCAATGGTAACGGCTATTACCTTGAGATAACAAATTTTAATGCCGGAGGTGCAATACCTGTGTTATACGATTTAACTGCAGGTAAAAGATACGCCGCCAACACAGCCACTGCAGGTGTACTTAAATTTGCTTTGCCTGTTTTTAACACACAGCACAACTTTGTGCTTGTTAGTGAAGATGCATCAAACATCAAAACAGTAAAAGGGCTTGCGCAGCGCAATTTTATAAATTTTGCGGATGCAAATAACCAGGGCGACTACATCATTATAACCGGTAAGCCGTTTATCAGCGGCGATAATGTTGCCGGGCAATATGCCAATTACCGCGCAAGTGCAGCAGGGGGCAACCTGCACCCTAAGGTTTACGACATTGACGAACTGGTTGACCAGTTTGCTTTTGGTATTAAGAAGCATCCGCTAAGTGTAAAAAATTTTCTCAGTTACGCGCGGCATAAATTTAGCATCCAACCCAAATTCTGCTTTCTTATAGGCAAAGCTGTAACTTATAATGAGTTCAGGCTTAACGAATCATCCCAATTTGCTGATCAGTTAAATATTGTGCCCACTTTTGGTTGGCCGGCGTCAGATAACTTACTGGCCTCAGAATCATTAGAACCGTTGCCGGCAACACCAATAGGCAGGTTAGCTGTTATAAAGCCTTCAGAAGTGCTGGATTACCTGTCCAAAATGAAAACTTATGAGCAGCTCCAGGCCGATACATCTGCTGTGTCTGAAACCATTGACAATAAGGCCTGGATGAAAACGATGATACATATTGTTGGTGCTAATACTGATCCAAGCCTTGACCAAACACTTACAAGCGATGAAAACAAGTATAAAAGCATTATCAGCAGCCCGGTTTATGGCGCCAATGTCTATAGCTTCAATACAACAAGCATAACATCTGCATTTGCTGCAAGGCAGCAGCTTACAGCACTTTTTAGTAACGGTATAAGCATTGTAAATTATTTTGGCCACTCGGCTTCAACCACGCTGGATTACGACCTTAGCAACCCGCACCAATACCCCAACCCCGGCAAGTACCCTTTCTTCATTGTAAACGGCTGTAATGCAGGCAACATTTATTCTTTCGATACAACAAGGCTGTTTACCACCACATCTCTTTCTGAATCTTTTGTGCTTACAAAGGATGTAGGCTCCATAGGTTTTTTAGCCAGCACCCACTTTGGTGTGGAGTATTATCTTGATACATACAATACCGCCTTTTATAATGACCTGGTTTCTGATGCAGGTTATAACAAACCTGTTAGCCACAATATTATTGCAGGGGTAAAAGCGCTGCTTGCAAATGCGCTTTACAGCGATTCAATATCATATCTTTTGCATGCTGAAGAAAGTGTATTGCATGGCGACCCGGCTTTAAAAATAAACGCGCCACCAAAGCCTGATTTTGCGGTGGAAGACCCGCAGGTTAGTATAAACCCGTCGTTTATTTCGGTGGCAGACAACAGCTTTAATGTAAAAGCTTACTTCTATAACCTTGGCAAGGTTGCAGGCGGCGATTCTGTTTCCATCCTCATTACACGCCGTTACCCGGATAACAGCACAGCAACGCTGGTTTCAAAACGCATCCCTATTGTAAAATATATGGATTCTATAAGCCTTACAATACCCGTTGTTCCAATACGGGATAAAGGTCAGAATTCCATTACTGTTACCATTGACAACGACCAAAAATATACCGAGCTAAGCGAAACCAACAACACGGTTGTAAAATCGTTTTTTATTTATGAAGATGAGCTTACGCCTGTATATCCATACAACTTTGCAATTATTAATAAAAGCAGTATAAAACTGGTGGCTTCTACAGCAAACGCAATAATACCCGCAAGGCAGTACGCGATGGAATTAGATACAACAGAGCTGTTTAACTCGCCGGGCAAAGTAAGTAAGACAGTTACATCAGTGGGAGGGGAGATTGAATTTGATCCATCTATTACCTTTACTGACAGTACAGTGTATTACTGGCGCGTTGCACCTGTGCCCGCAAGCGGCCCATACCACTGGAACATCAGTAGTTTTGTATACCTGCCAACCAGTTCACTCGGTTTTAACCAGTCTCATTTATACCAGCATCTTAAATCGGCAGTGGAAAAGATCGCGATTGACAGCAACAGCAGGCGGTGGAATTTTGATAACATAATTTCTCTCTTCAATATAACAAATACGGTATACAATGGCGTTGCTGGCTCGCCCCAGTCCGACGACGGTGCTTTTGCCATTCAAATAAATAACAAGCGCATAACAACCGGCGCCTGCCTCGGGCATTCTATTATATTTGATGTGTTTGATCCTGTAACCTTACTTCCTTTATACAACCAGGCCCTGCCTTCAACAACAGGTTCAGGCGCCTATGGTAGTTTTATGGGTAGTGCCGGCAGTTGCAGTGTAGGCACAGACCATATTGGCACCGAACATAATTTTGAATTTGCATATAATACTGTTGATGGACGCAATAAAATGGCGGCATTTATGGCTTGGGTTCCCGCCGGCTACTATGTTACCGCTCGCGTTATTATTAATGCGCCGTATAATGACCCACAGACTTACGCTACAACCTGGAAAACTGACCCGCTGGTTAATAACACCAACCTGTATTTAAGCTTGAAAAATGCAGGCTTTGCAGGGCTTGACCAATACACCTTTGAAAGGGCATGGATATTTATGTACAGGAAGAACAGTGCCGCCTTTACACCATTGTACAACTTTACACAAGGCAGCACGGATATTATTGATACCACTTTAAATATAAGTTCTGCTGATACCCTTGGTTATATAACATCACCCATGTTTGGCCCTGCCAAAACCTGGAAACAGGTAAAATGGCGCGGCAACACAATTGACGCAAAAGCCGGGGATGTTCCGGTGGTTAGCGTTATTGGGGTATCACCGTCAGGAACACAAACAGTGTTGTATAATTTAAGTGCACAACAACAGGACTTTGATATATCATCTGTAAGCGCCAGCTCATATCCATACATTGTGCTCCGCATGCGTAATGCTGACAGTATAAACCTTACGCCATACCAGTTACGCTACTGGAGGGTGTTGTACGATCCTGTGCCCGAAGGCGCTTTAGCACCAAATATTCTGTATAAGTTTAATGATACGCTGGGTGTGGGGCAAACATCAAATTTTGCCGTTGCATTTAAAAATGTAAGCGATGTTTCATTCGATAGTATAAAGGTAAAATTGATACTATACAATGCAGGTAATGTTGCCAACGTATTGCCGGTGGGTAAATTAAAACCCTTAAGGCCGGGCGATACTGCCACAATTGCGTATAATATTGACTCTAAAAATTTTACAGGGCTCAATAATTTGTACCTTGATGTAAACCCTGATAATGACCAGCCGGAGCAATACCACTTTAATAACTTTTTTTACAGGAACATTTTGGTGCAATCAGATAACTTAAAGCCAACACTTGATGTAACTTTTGATGGTATACACATTCTTAACAACGATATAGTTTCGGCAAAGCCCCACGTCCTTATAAAATTAAAGGATGAATCCAAATATTTGCCGCTTGATGATACATCGCTGGTAACTGTGCAATTAATGTACCCGGATGGGTCTTTGCGCCGGTTTCCCTTCACCACAGATACGCTTCGCTTTACACCCGCTGCAAATGCGGCTACTGACAATACAGCCCAGGCTGATTTTCTGCCATTTTTAACGCAGGATGGCACATATACCCTGCATGTACATGGAAAAGATAAAACCGGTAACCCGGCAGGTAATGCAGACTATTCTGTGTCATTCCAGGTGTATAACAAGCCGATGATAACAAATATGTTTAACTATCCTAACCCGTTCACTACATCAACAGCATTTGTATTTACACTTACAGGCAGCCAGGTGCCCCAAAATATACGCATTGAAATACTCACCATTACAGGTAAAATTGTAAAGGAAATCACTACTGAGGAACTTGGGCCGCTGCACATAGGCCGTAATATAACAACCTATAAATGGAATGGCACCGACCAATATGGTCAAAAGTTGGCAAATGGCGTGTACCTGTACCGCGTACTCACAAACCTTAACGGCCATTCACTTGATAAATTCTCCACGCTTGATGCCAGCGGCCAGCAGGTAAATACTGACCAATACTTTAATAAAGGGTATGGTAAAATGTATTTAATGCGTTAGGGCGTTGTTGCCAGCTGATTCTTATTCATGCCTCGTCTTAAAACAAAATAATAACTTTACCAGCATGTATTTAAAAAGGTTGTTTAATGCCAACAAATGGTGGTTTGTTTTAATTGTGCTTTTCATAATTGTGCAACTGGTTATGGATGTAAAGCAGGGTATATCAATATCACCAATATATCACTATGGCATGTACTCCGCCGTTATATTGCCTCAAAAAGAGTACATGGTTACTGAAATAAATGTAAACGGTAAAAAGCTTCAAACAAAAAATTTCACCCCTTACCAATGGGACAGAATAACCCTCCCTGTTGACTTATTTAACCGCCAGCAAAGCTGGAACACCCAGGTGTTTAACACCGAAATAAAAAGGCTGCTCCATTTTACTGATTCGTCAAAATACGTTGATACCCTTACCGGTCAGCAGTTCAATTCTTGGTATAAAAACTATTTGAGCGAAATGCTGCGTATAAAAATTGACAGCCTGAGCATCAATACTGTGCCATATATATTTGATGGTAATAACCTTACTGCACAGACAAAACAATTATTTTGAGGAAGGACAACCGATACACCGTTATAGTTTTATACTGCATTATTTTTTACGGTCTAATGCTGTATAAATACATTAATGGTATGTTTTTGTTCCAATTGCAGCCATCTTTTTTTTACACCCGTGAGGATATGTTTACCTGGGTATTTATGCAAACAGGGCTGCACAAATGGTTATTGAACAACAACGCAGGGTGCATGTTGTTTGACGCCTTATTTTACACAGCCCCTGCCCTGTATTTTTTGCACTACCGCAACAACCAGCGTACTGCTTTTATAACCGCTGCTTGCATGCTGGTAATAAACTGGGTGTACGTTCAATGTTATACGCTGTACCCATCAAATTCCATTGAAGGACATACAGCATGGCTATTATTTCCTTTGATTTTTATGGCACAAAAGCAGGAGATGTTTAAAATATTGCTTGATGGCCTGCGGTATTTTTTTCTTTTCTTTTTTGTGTCCGCAGCTTTATGGAAACTAAGGCAGGGGGGTATATTTCAACCATTGCAGATGAGCGGTGTGCTTCTTTATCAGCACACACAGTTGCTCACAAACTCACCGGAATATTGGCAATCCCGTGTTATTTTATGGCTTGTGCAAAATCCGTGGCTGGCATACACATTATACCTGCTGGCAACATTACTTGAGCTGTTTTTTATAGTTGGTTTCTTCACAAAAAAATTTGACAAACTTTTGGTTGCTTTATTTCTTCTTTTTTTAGTGATGGACTACTTTATAATGCGTATTCCATACTTTGAGGTATTGCCCTTACTGCTTACGTTATATCCAGGCGCGGGTAATAATCCTGTGAAAGATGGCGGCGTTTTGCAACCGTCAAATACCCCCGCAATATCCAGTTGAATCGCGGCTAATGCCATTGCCCACGTTAATTTGCAGATTACATAATCGGTGCTGGTTAAACCATTATATTTACTACATTCAGTCTTCAAACCAACACTAACACTGCATGAAATATTTTTTTGCCTGCGTTATAGGCATTTCTTTTTTTGCCGCCTGTACTAAGCCCGGCAGCAATACCGACAATAAAATAAATATCGGTACAATTGACAGCCTGCATTCCAACCTGTTAAAGGAAGAAAGAAGAATTTATGTGCATTTGCCAAATAGTTATACAACTAAGCCCGGCAGCAAGCAGCATTACCCGGTAATTTACCTCCTTGACGGAGATTCGCATTTTTCACCCGTATCGGCAATGGTTGAGCAGCTGGCCGGTAATAATGTTTGCCCTGAAATGATAATTGTGGGTATCCCAAATACCGACCGTACCAGGGATTTAACCCCCACACATGTAACGGTTGACCCGCCTTATATGGATAGCGCCAGCTCTAAAACGTCTGGCGGCGGCGAACAGTTTATGTCGTTTATTGAAAAAGAATTGATGCCGCATATTGACTCGTTATACCCTGCAAATCCCTACAAGATATTGATAGGCCACTCGTTTGGCGGCCTTACCGTGATAAACACTTTAATGCACCGGCCGAAATTATTCAACGCCTATATTGCTATTGACCCAAGCATGTGGTGGGATGGTAAAAAACTGCTTGGCGAGGTTCAAAAAAATTTAGTGACCACAGACTTTAAAGGTACTTCTTTGTTTCTTGGTATTGCCAATACCATGGAAGCCGGTATGGATACTACAAAAGTGCAGCTTGATACTGTACCGGATAGTAAGCACATACGTTCAATTCTGGCGTTAAATCATACATTGAGCGCGGGTGGCTCAAGTGGCCTCCGGTTTTTAAGCAGGTATTATAACAATGACGACCATGGCTCGGTACCGCTTATTACGGAATATGATGGGCTTCATTTTATTTTTGATTATTTCAAGCCCCGTTTTACCGGAAAGGATTTCTCGGACATCACAATGGTTGTAGCCAGCAGGTTTGTAAGCCATTACGATACCATTTCCGCACGCATGGGTATAAAAGTATCGCCACCGGAAGATTTTATCAACCAACTGGCTTACCAGGCCTCTGCCACAAAACACAGTGATGCTGCCGAATACTTAGCCCTGTTAAATACCACAAATTACCCTGAAAGTGCCGGTGCTTTTGATACGCTGGGGGATATTTACAGCGATGCAGGCAACAGGGCCAAAGCTATTGAGAGCTTTAAAAAGGCACTGGCAATACAAAAAGATTTGCCCGAAACACAGAAAAAACTGGATAAGCTGGAAAAAAAGTAACAACTAAATTTTACAGATTTTTTAAAATTTAAAAACTTCATCTTTGCAGCATGAATAATGTTGGCGTTGGTACAAGGATATTAAATTTTATTATTGATACACTGCTTGTTTTTTTTATAAGTTTTGGCTTTTACAGGTGGCATAGTTTTTACGTGTTTTATTACCATGTGGGCGACATTGATTTTTACATTTTCTTTTGGGTAACCCTCGTAATATATTATATTATTTTTGAAACCATTTTTACACGCACACCCGGTAAGTGGCTTTCAATGAGCAAGGTTGTTAATTTGCGGAATAAGCGCCCCGCGTTTTGGCAGGTTTTAGTGCGCAGCTTTACGCGTGTTATTATTATTGATTTCTTATTCATCCCATTTCTTGACGCAACCCTGCATGATTTTGTAAGTAAAACGAAAGTTGTGGAGATATAATGGAGATTGAATGATTAAAGCGGAGAGAATAAAACAACAATTGAATGACTATTGACCAATGACTTATTGACCCTTTTTATACAGCTTCTTTATTAATCTCCTCGTACAGGTTTTGGATCAGGCCGTCGGCCAACCCAATTTTGGGTACATAAATTTCATTAATATCTGCCCAGCGCATAACGTTTATGTATATCTGTAAGGCTGGTACAATAACATCGGCGCGGTCTTCACGAAGTTTATAAATGCGTATGCGTTCTTCAAGGCTAACGCTTGAAAGTTCTTTGTAATAATCTTTCAGTAAGTCAAGTTGCAGGGGGCGGCCTTCCTTCTTCTTACTTACTGAAAATATCTTGTTTATGTTGCCGCCAGATCCAATTGCAATAAGGGGCAGTTTACTTTTTGTGTTTGTTTTTATATGGTCGCGCATTTCATCCCAGTGTGCTTCGGTAACCATGTTCTTTAGCAGGCGTATGGTACCAATATTGAAAGAGTCTTTGTATTTTAATTTGCCTTCCGCAAAAAATGTAAGTTCCGTACTGCCGCCACCAACATCAATATACAGGTAACTATGCTCTTTATCAAGGTTCTCAGCTATATGGTTCTCATAAATAAACGATGCTTCATCATCACCGCTAATTACTTTTATTTCAATTCCAGTTTCCTGCTTAACCTTTTTAATAATATCCTGCGCATTTACGGCATCGCGCATAGCACTGGTGGCGCAGGCTTTTGTATGGCTAACGCCGTACACCTTTATAAGGTGCTTATATGCCAGCATGGTTTCCATTATCATGTTAACCCTTGCTGCGCTTATTTCACCTCTTTCAAATACATCAAAACCAAGCCGCAAAGGCACGCGCACCAGGTTAAGCTTGTTAAAAAGGGGCTTCCCATCGTCACTAACCGTTACTTCTGATATCAGCAGCCGTGCTGCATTACTTCCAATATCAATTGCTGCCAGCTTCATTTACAATTTTAGTTATTTTCTGGTGCAGGTAATTATACGTTTCCACCTGGCTGCGTATTTTCTTTTTACCCGCGGAAGATACATAGTTATTTAAAAGCTCATTATCCAATATCCGTGCCTTTACATTATCTCTTAATTGAATGTGGATAATATCCTTCAGTTCCTGCTTTATTTGCGGGTCAGTAACCGGCGTAGCGGCCTCAACACGGTGATCAAGGTTACGCACCATCCAGTCGGCAGATGAAATGTATATTTTTTCTTTGCCGGCATTACCAAATATCATCACCCTTGCATGCTCCAGGTACTCATCTACAATGCTTATGGCGTGCATGTTGTTCTTAAGTTTTTTCTGCTGTGGTACAGCACAAAAAATGCCCCGTACTACAAACTGCACATCAACACCCGATGCCGCCGCTTCATATAGCTTTAAAATAAAGCCCGTGTCGCTTAATGAGTTAATCTTTATAATAATTGAAGCAGGCTTGCCAGCCTTTGCATTTTTTATTTCGGCATTGATCAATTTTACGAGTTGCATCCGCATGCCTACGGGGCAAACCATTAAAGTTTTACAGGCTTTTAACTGGGCGTGTCCGGTTTTAGGGTTTTCCAGGTAACGAAATATCCTGTTAATATCGGCCATAATATTCCGGTTGCTGGTAAGCAGGCAATGGTCTGCATATACCCTTGCTGTTTTTTCATTAAGGTTTCCGGTGCTTACAAAGCCGTATTGTATTATTTTTTTATTTACACGCCTTTTAATTATACAAAGCTTGGCATGCACTTTTAAATTGTTAATCCCCAGTAATACCTTAACACCTTCTTCTTCCAATATTTTTTTCCATTCAAGGTTGGCTTCCTCGTCAAACCTTGCCCTAAGCTCAAGCATCACCACTACTTCCTTGCCATTGCGCACAGCATTAATAAGGGCATTAATAACTTTTGAATTTGAAGCCAGCCTGTATGCGGTAATTTTAATAGATGTTACAAATGGGTCCATGGCCGCTTCGCGCAACAAGTCAATCACAGAATCGAAAGAATGAAATGGAAAATGCAGCATTACATCCTTCTCCACAATTACGTCGGTTACACGCAATGTATCTTTTAATTCAGGATGGGTAAATGCCTGGCGGCGGGTACTCTTGCTTTTAAACACGTCGGGGAAATCCATAAAATGCCTGAAATTATGTATGCGGCCGCCGGGTATAATATTATCTTTCCTGGCAAGGTTTAACCGTTTCATCAAATACTCAAGCAGCCCGGCGTCCATTTCTTTGTCGTAAATAAACCTTACGGGCTTGCCCTTACGCCTGTTTTTTAAACCACTTTCAATTTTTTGAACAAACGAAGTTGAAACGTCATTGTCAATATCTATCTCTGCGTCCTTGGTTACCTTAAAAATATGGGCATCAAACGTATCATAGCCAAAATAAGAGAATATATATGGCAGGTTAAACCGCACCACATCTTCAAGCAGCATTATGTTTGTCTCCCCATCTTTTGCGGGCAATTTTACAAAGCGGCCCAGTATGCGGCTGGGTATCTCGATCAACGCATATTTTTGGTCGTAAGCAGACTCTTTCTTGCGCATTACAACACCTAAGTACAGGCTTTTATCGCGCAGGTAAGGTAGTTGGGGCAGCGTTTCAATAAGCAGGGGGATGATATTTGAGCGGACCTCCTCGTCAAAAAATCTTTTTACAAACAATTTTTGATCCTTGTTCAATTGTTTTTCAGACACCAGTAGTATCTGGTCTTTCTTCAATTCTTCCAAAATGCCGTCCCAAATGCGGTGAAACTCATTTTGCTGCTGCAATACAATGGTTTGTATCTGGTCTAAAATCTGTTGTGGGTTTTTTTCCAGGTGCATATTACCTTTTTTTGCACCCAGCTCGATCATACGCCTAAGGGTAGCCACGCGTACCCTGAAAAATTCGTCAAGATTGTTGGAGTGGATGCCCAAAAAGCGTATCCGTTCGCGTAAAGGTACAGTTGCGTCGTTTGCTTCCTGCAATACCCGTGCGTTAAAGCTTAACCAGCTAATATCCCTGGCAATTAAGTTTTTCATTTGAAAATAGTTTTCTTAATGGCAAGCACCAGCCCTGCACTAAAACCGGCGGAAATATAATTTTTGCGCGTGCGCTAAATAACGATCCGGGTTTTGTAAATAGTTTACCAAGGCGGCAGCCAAAGTAAATAAGAAGCGGGCAGATGCAATGTTAAGTTTATATAAAATGCTGTTATGCTATTAGTTAAGCTGCTTTATTTTGTCAATTATTGCAGTTGTTGAAAAATTAGGGATTATAGGGTTAATAACCACGCGGCCACCATTATCAATTACCTCTTTAGCGCCAACAATCTGTTCAATGGTGTAGTCGCCCCCTTTAACCAATACGTCTGGTTTTATGGATGTTATCAGGCTAAGGGGCGTGTCCTCATCAAAAATAACCACAGCATCTGTTATTATCAGCGAGGCAAGTATAAGAGACCGGGAATGTTGATTGTTAACCGGTCTGCCTTCGCCTTTTAGCTTTCTTACACTTGCATCTGAATTTACGCCTACAATAAGAATATCAGCCTGTGACGCGGCCTGCGAAAGCGAAAAAATATGCCCTTCGTGTAAAATGTCGTAACAACCATTGGTAAAAGCAATTGTTTTGCCGGTAAGCCTTGCCGTGGCTAAAAATGGCTGTAATTGCTTAAGGGTTATAATTTTATGCGGTGCGAATGCTGTGTTTTTCATAATTCCTTTTCCTAACGTTTATGGCTATGTAGGCTAATGTACCAAAAACTGTTGTAAAAATAAATTGTGAGCCCCATAAAAGCCAGCCAAACGCTAACCCGATACTATCGTTAATGTTGTATAACAGCAAAGCTTGTTGTATAGCAATAGGGTAGGCACCCACCCCGCCTGGTGTTACTATAATGCCTAATGTGCCGGCGAAAAGTAAAATTATACCACATGAAAGATTAAGGTCTTGTGTCTCGTGCATGGCAAAACAACCTAACCATGTAGAAAATATATAGCAGCACCACATAAGCAGCGTAAACGCAACAAACTTAAACCTGCTGCGCACTTTTTTTATACTTGAAAAACCTTCTTTAAACCCTTTAAATATCCTTACAAAAAAAACTGAAAATTTTCTGCTAACTCTTCTTATAACATATACTGCGCCCACAATGGTCACCAATACTCCCAGCAAAATAAGCCAGTGTTTTATTTGTTCACCTTTTGGTGCAGATGTTATTATATTCAGGATGTTTTTTAAATACATGCCAAATAAACCATATTGTATAAAGAATATCGATACACCCAATAGCAACAGGCAAATTAGGTCAACCGCCCTCTCGGTAATAATGGTGCCTATTAGTTTTTCCAAAGGTATTTTATGCTGCCTGGCTATTACTGTGCACCGTATTACCTCGCCGCCACGGGGTAAAAACTGGTTGGTCAGGTACCCCACAAGTAAAGCGCAGTACAAATCGAATAAGGGCGGGTTGTAACCCATTGGTTCAACAAGCTGCTTCCATCTAAGTGTTCTGAAAATATGGCTCAGCAACAGCAATATAAAAACAGGCAACAGTAAAATATATCTTGCCTGTTGTAATGCACTTCTCATTTCTTCCCAGTTTTTACTGGTAAAATGATGGAAAGAAAGCCAAATTAAAAAAGCTATTATTCCAAATACAAGGGCATACTTTAATATAATGGGGTATGTTTTTTTCATGCAAACAACAGGCAATATAAGCAAGAAAAATTAACAGGCATCGTTAAAGTACTATTAACTACAGCTTGTTACCCTCTTTAGGGAATATTATAGACGGTTTAAAAGTTTTAGCAATATCAAAATCCATGGTTGCGTACGAAATGACTATTATTATATCGCCAACCGCTCCCCTGCGTGCTGCAGGGCCGTTAAGGCACACAGTACCGCTGCCACGTTTACCTTTAATTATATAGGTCTCAATGCGTTCGCCGTTATTTACATTAACTACCTGTATTTTTTCATTTTCAATCATATTGGCAGCATCCATAAGGTCCTCATCAAGCGTAAGGCTGCCAACATAGTTAAGGTTTGCCTCGGTAATAACAGCGCGGTGGATCTTCGATTTTAATACTTCTATCTGCATAAAGGCGGCAAAGGTAATAAATTGTTAATTGCCCGGTTAGTTGAGTGGGTAATACGTGCCGAATTATAATCACCGGTAACGTATAGCCCTAAAACTTGTTAAATCATCATGTTGTCAATAAGCCGTACACCGCCAATAAAGGCCGCAACAAGGGCTACCAGTTTAGTTTGGCCCTCAATATTAGTAACCGGCTGCAGGGTTTGCGCATCGCATATTTCAATATAGTCTATTTTTTCAAAACCTGCTTCGCTTATCATTTTCGCCGCCCCTTGCCTTAAACCCACTATTTCTTTGTAGTGTATGTTTTCTTTTATAAAATTAAGCGCATGGTAAATGGCCGTGGCGCTTTGCCTGTCTCTTGCATTTAGTCGCAGGTTCCTGCTGCTCATGGCCAATCCATCAGGTTCACGCAGGGTGTCAACAATTTGCAACCGGGTTGGTATTGCAAATAATTCTATAAGGCGTTTAACTACCATGCATTGTTGATAGTCTTTGCTGCCCATAAACATTACATCAGGTTCAACAATATCAAGAAATTTGTGCAGCACCCGGCAAACGCCCTGGAAATGCCCCGGCCTGTAATATCCCTCCAAAATATTTTCCAGGTATCCTATATCGTAATGTATACCATCCTTTAGCCCCTCTGGATACATTTCCGCAACCGACGGAATAAACAGGATATCGGTATTATTTTGCTCAAGCAGTAAAATGTCATTCTCAATAGTAACGGGGTATTTTTCAAAATCGCGCGGGTCATTAAACTGGGTGGGGTTCACAAATATTGAGCAAACGGTAACAGAACACTGTCGTTTGCTTTGCTGCACCAGGGCAAGATGACCTTGATGCAGCGCCCCCATAGTAGGCACAAAACCAATGGATTGCGACTGGCTCCTCATAGTTGCCAGGCGTTTTTTAAGGGCTTTTGAGTCTTTAAGAACAATCATTCTTTGCATTTAAAATGGTAATAAACAAAGTAACGTGTTGAGTGTATAAGCATTTTTTGTACCTTTGCAGCCTTATTTTTTTGCCTAAACATTGCACGCTAATGTCAACAAAGAAAAGAATTTTATTCATTGCTACGGAAATGTCGCCTTATTTAGAGCTTACCGAATTTGCGGAATTAGTAAATAGGCTGGCTATAAAAAGCAATGACAGCGGACTTGAGGTTCGGTGTATTATGCCGCGTTTTGGCGTTATAAACGAAAGAAGGCACCGGCTGCATGAGGTTGTTCGTTTATCGGGTATAAATGTTTCTGTTGACAACGACGACTATCCATTGCAAATAAAAGTGGCATCGCTGCCTAATGCAAGGCTGCAGGTGTATTTTTTGGATAATGAGGATTTTTTTAAGAGAAAGCACATTTTTACTGACGATAATGATAATTGGTTTGATGATAACGACCTGAGAACAATATTTTTTTGCAAAGGGGCATTAGAAACCGTAAAAAAGTTTGGATGGCCGCCTGACATTATTCATTGCAGCGGGTGGATGACAGGCTTGATACCTATGTACCTTAAAACAGCGTACAAAAGAGAGCCTGTATTTGTCCACAGCAAAGTAGTATTCACCATTGGCCAGCATACGTTTAAAGAAAAACTGGGCGCTCATTTTGTTGAGCGGGCCAATATACATTCAGTTATTAAGGAAAAAGATCTTGAGCTCTTCAAAGAAGGTACCGATACTGCTATGTTTAGGGGCGGAGCGACTTTTGCAGATGCAATTACCTTTGGTGCCGATAAAGTTGATAAAAAACTTGCCGACGAATTTTCTAAAGTAAAAGGTAAAAAAGTATTATCGTTCAGTGGGTGGGATAGCGATTTAACAGACTATTTAGAATTGTATAACGAGCTTGCAGCGAAGTAATTAAACCCATGAATTTAGCTATTGTGAAAAAAAATTCTATTCTTTTTCTTGTTTTATTATCCTTCATTTTTTGCGGTTGTACCAAAATTATAACTACTGATATAGGAAGCGGTTTATTACCTCCCGGTGATAATGTACAGGCAAATGACCTGTATTTAGACATAAAAACAAAAAATGGCGGTGACAGTGCAAACAACGTCGGGGCTGCACAGGACATGTCGCTCGGCTATATTTCAAACGACCCTCTTTTCGGAAAATTAAGTGCTTCAGTTAACCTTCAGGTTATACCAACAGCATTTCCAGTTGAGTTTGGTACCTATAAAAAAGATAGTATATACCTTGATTCTGTTGTGCTGGTGTTAAGTTATAAAGGCGTATATGGAGATTCATTTCCAAATCTTGCGTTCAGGGTTTATCAAATTTCAAATGACGAGCCTTTTACGGCTGATTCAGTTTATTCAACAAATCATTTTTTTCAGAAAAATTATGTAGAATTAACTGAAAATTACCAGCCTGTACAGGTTGCCCCCCGCACACTTCGCGATTCGGTTTACCCCCGTAACGAAGCTGCTGTTAACCAGTTACGCATTAGGCTTGATAAAGAGGCAATTGGCAACAAGCTTATTTACGGGTTTGATACCTCAAACGCTTATAAAAGCGGAACAACGTTTAACCAATATTTCAGGGGGTTCCAGGTTGTGCCTGAAGCCACAGGCAATTCATTGCTTCGTATAAACCTGCAGGATACAAATACAAAGCTGGCAATTTATTACAGGTATAATCTCACTGGCGCCAAAGACACTGCGGTTACATATTTTAAAGCAAGTGCGGGTGTAACAGCCGGGGCGAACTATATTAAGAAGGACAGGAGTGGGGCAGAAGTGCAGGCTAATTTCCCGTCACCAGCCGCAGAGGACAGCATTTTATACTTAGAAGCAAATCCTGGCATTTTTACAAATATTACTATGCCAAGCCTTGCCGGGCTCTCAAAGATAATCATTCAGCGTGCAGAATTGATAATGGATCAAATACCCGATGATACCTATCAATCAGATCTGTTTTTAACACCACCGCAAATATTTGTTAGTCCATATAGCACCCAATACA
Source organism: Bacteroidota bacterium (assembly GCA_013285915.1). Classification (GTDB taxonomy): domain Bacteria; phylum Bacteroidota; class Bacteroidia; order Chitinophagales; family Chitinophagaceae; genus JABDFW01. The sequence goes on along the minus strand of JABDGS010000007.1, from coordinate 52,502 downwards.
AATGGCGTTTTCTTATGCCGGGCAGCCAGGTACTGGCAACAGACAGCACCTCAGTTACAAACGTGGCCGCATTAGGGGCCATACCTACAGCCACTATTGACCCATTGAGTGGCAGAACCCATTACTCTTATAGCTTTGACATTACCAGCTATGTACAGGGCGTTGTAAGCCATGGGCAAACTGCCTACAATAATTTTGTGCTGTACGCGCCGGGTAATAACTATATATATGCCAGCGAATCCTCATCTGTAAGGGTACCTTTATCTTCGCCCCCGCTTAATGCGCCTTCTGAAGGCCGGGTGCGGCTTGGTGGAGGCAATAATACAGCACATAAAATGCGCCTGCATATAGTTTATTCACCGGTACCTTAATAAATACCTGTTTTATAAATAGCCGGGTATAGTATATTTGCAGCCTTATTTAAAAAATTATGCCTTATTTATTTACTTCTGAAAGTGTATCCGAAGGGCATCCAGACAAAGTGGCCGACCAGATTTCTGATGCTTTAATTGATAATTTTCTTGCTTTTGATCCCAATAGCAAGGTGGCTTGCGAAACCTTAGTTACCACAGGGCAGGTTATATTGGCTGGTGAAGTTAAAAGCAAAGCCTACCTGGATGTTCAGGATATTGCACGTAATGTTATACGCCGCATTGGATATACAAAGAGTGAATATATGTTTGAGGCCAACAGTTGTGGTGTTTTGTCTGCTATTCACGAACAGTCTGCTGACATTAACCAGGGTGTTGACCGTAAAAAGAAAGAAGAACAAGGTGCTGGCGACCAGGGCATGATGTTTGGGTATGCCACCAACGAAACAGAGGATTATATGCCATTGGCATTAGACCTTGCACATAAAATTTTAATAGAACTTGCAGTATTGCGCCGGGAAAATAAACAAATAAAATACCTGAGGCCTGATGCAAAAAGCCAGGTAACGCTTGAATACGACGATAACAACAAACCTGTAAGAATTGATGCTATTGTGGTATCTACCCAGCATGATGATTTTGACAAAGAAGAAAAAATGCTGGAGAAAATTAAAACCGATATTATAAATATTCTTATACCGCGCGTTAAAAGCAAATACAAAAAATATGCTAAGCTTTTTGACGATGAAATAAACTATCATATTAACCCAACCGGCAAATTTGTAATTGGCGGCCCTCACGGCGATACTGGTTTAACCGGCCGTAAAATAATTGTTGATACCTACGGCGGCAAGGGCGCACACGGTGGTGGCGCTTTTAGCGGGAAAGATCCTTCAAAGGTTGACCGCTCTGCTGCTTATGCCACACGCCATATTGCCAAAAACCTTGTGGCCGCAGGTGTTTGCAGCGAAGTGCTGGTTCAGGTATCATACGCTATCGGTGTAGCAAAGCCAATGGGCATATACGTTAACACGTACGGTACAGCGAATGTTGAACTTAGCGACGGCGAGATTGCAAAAAAAGTAGACAGCATTTTTGATATGCGCCCTTACTTTATTGAGCAGCGCCTTAAATTGCGTAACCCCATCTATAGTGAAACTGCAGCCTACGGCCACATGGGCAGAAAGAATGAGGAGGTTACAAAAGAATTTACTTCACCTGACGGCCGGAAAATTACCAGGAAGGTAGAACTTTTTACCTGGGAGAAATTAGATTTTGTTGATAAGGTAAAAAAGGCTTTTAAAATAAAATAACCCGTATTTTTATTTGAGCAATAAAATAACCCCGTATGCTTTTAAAGTCTGCGGGGTTTTTGTTGCAGGCAATTTCCTGGGTACCGGATGTGTTGTTAACCACTAAATACCGTACAGTTAAAATAAGGCAGCCAACGTTCTGTTTCAAACTATAAAATATTAGCCGCTTTACCCATACCTGCCTTCAGCTTTTGCCTGTTTTTTGCTATAAATTTGCTATGACGAAATTGATGTATGCACGAGATTGAACCTTTTTATAACTGGCGGCATTTGTACACTGCGGAAACAGACCCGCGGTCGCCTTTTTTTGGCCGTACTTACAGTGAGTTTGAATTTAGCCAAACAGTATATAACTATTACATACACCCGCAGTGGGATGAGTTTGGCAGCCGTACACTATACATGAAAATATTATATGCAGATTACGAGCAGCAGTTTGTTATAATTGAAATGATAGGGGAGTGGAATGATGCTATTGAAAATGATATAATGATGCTGAAACGTGATATTATTGACGAACTTTTTGCGGCAGGCATTACCAAATATATTTTGATAGCTGAAAATGTTTTAAACTTTCACAGCGGCGATAAGGACTATTATACAGAATGGTTTGAAGAAGTTACCGATGAATACGGCTGGATAGTAGCAGTTAACATGCCCGAAGCCACCCAGCACGATTTTAAGCGTAAAAAACTTAATTATTACATCGAACTAATGGATATACCCAACTGGCGTGTATTTAAGCCCGAACACCTGTTTACCAAAATAAATGACGAGATAAGCAAAAGGCTTGAAGATACAACCGGGCGCTGATACAATATTGCAGCTGATTTTTGCCAATGCATTTGCTGGGCACTTTCTGCTTAAATACTAAAGCAACCTCAAAACATCAAGATTATTTTAGCACCAATTTTGGTGCGTCCGGCTTTGTATTTAACTTTTGTTATTGTTTATGCACAATACTTTTGCCGGGTATATGGTTAAAAAATATTGTTGTCAGTTTTTTATAATACTTGCTGCGCTTTTAAGCACTAAAAGCTCCTTTGCCCAGCAGGTTGTAACAGACTACCTGAATGTGCCCGGGCCTGTATTATTTGGCAATGCCAATTATTATTTGGCATGGAGTTCAAGACCTGTAGATAATTACTACAAACAGGAATACCTGGCAAAAGGTGACAGCCTGGAACATTTTAGCAAATTAGTATTGATAGATGTGCTTGAAGATACGATAAAGCCAAAAGAGCTTGTATTGCTAAAACTGAAAGACCTTAAGGAGCGAAAGAAAACGGATGCGGTGGTAAACTACAATCTTATACAAAGCCCTGATTCAACTGAATATATTGTAGACTTTGTTGAAAGCGAAGGTGTGCCTAAAACTGACTTTGTTGAGTGGAATGCCTACCTGTATAAGGCTTTTAAAGATATTAACGGTCACAAAGGCGTAATGCTGTTTGGTATAAGCATACGCAGTTATGGTAATACAGCCGCGGATTTTTTTGGTTCGCTTAGAGATTTAAGGGAGCATATAATAAACCAGTTAATTGCATATACTGTTCCGCAGGTAAATATTCAGTAAGCACGCAACGTGTATCATTGTGGTGTTTTACCAGTACCCTATGCCTTTACAGAAGGCTGAAAAATGCTAAATATAAGCCCGCCCATAACTGCGCCATAGGCCGTCATCCTGTAAGGGTTGGACTGAATAGGGCAACCATGTGTGCACCCAACATACTTCCAATAAAAAAATCCACCAACCGCACCAGCAAACACACCAATAACAGGCAATACATTTTTCTTCAGCAAATTCTTCATATTCTTGTTTTATGCGTTGTTATACACCTTGTAAACAGCTTCCCTTACCGGCATTCCCTTTTCGCTGCAAATAAATTCCATTATATCAGCTAATTGTTCGGGCTTCACCCAGGCACCAGGGTTGGTGCCGGGCATGCTTTGCCTGTTAATAGCTGTGTCAATAGTGCTGGGCACTACAACAGATGCAACAATATTAGTGCCTTTTGCTTCGGCATTAATAAAATCGGCCAGTTTAAACAACAGCGACTTTGATAATGAATAAGCTATCATGCTTTTTCCCTGTGCTGCTTCCAACGCAGGGCGTGTGCCAATAAACACAAGCCTTCCATAACCATGTTGCTGCATGTGTTTTAATAAAGGCCTTGCCACAAAATAGGCTGTTTCAAAATTAAGCGAAAACATTTTGCTTACGTCTGTGCCGGCTGTATCTTCAATCTTCCCCATAGCAAAACCACCCACCAATAATAAAGCGGCATGTACAACGCCATGTTTTTCAATCACCGTATTTACAAGATCGCCCGTTTCCTGCTCATTTGTAAGGTTAACGGCATAAAACTCAAACCCAGGGTTATTTTTTGCAAAGCCAAGGTGATTATTGTGCCCATCAACAGCCACAACATTATACCCCTCATTTAAAAACCTGCTTACAGTTGCAACACCCAGGTTGCCATTAGCCCCTGTTATAATAACAAGCTTTCCCGTTTTGCTCATAATCATCTAATATTAATTGTACCGCAAATTTCGATAAGTTTTGGCGTTTTAGTTTTTTACTTTGGTTAATGTCTTAAAAAAAGCGGTTTTTTATTTTTATTAAAGAATATTTAATAATAGGGCTGCGGCAACCATAATTATTAGATTTCGTATTATTAAAATGAGTGTTTTTTGAAAAATTTATATCAAAAACATTTTTTTGTTTCCAGAAAGCCTTTACTTTTGAAAAACTAACAAATGATAGTTTTATATGATGCCAGCCATGAAGATCGCACCTGGTGATGTATTTCCGGGTTTTACAACTACTGCAACCGTACACTACCAGTTTTCACCTAACCAGTTAGTACAACAAACCATACAAAGGGGGGAAGGTGTTTTAAACGACACTGGGGCTTTATGCATAAATACCGGCAAATTTACCGGCAGAAGCCCACAGGATAAGTTTATAGTAAAAGACGCCATAACGGCGCAAGTTGTTGACTGGAATAAATTTAATATTCCCATTGAAGAAAAATATTTTACCCGTTTAAAAAACAGGATGCTTTCTTATTTGGGTGGCCTGCAGGAGTTATGGGTGAGGGATTGTTATGCATGTGCAGACGAAAATTACAGGTTAAGCTTACGCGTAATAAACGAAAATAGCTGGAGTAACCTTTTTTGTTACAATATGTTTTTAAGGCCTTCGGAACGGGAACTCGCTGATTTTAAACCTTCATGGACAATAATCCACGCCCCTGACTTTTTGGCCGACCCCGCAACTGATGGCACACGGTCACCGCATTTTGCCATTATTTCATTCACCCATAAAACAATACTTATAGGCGGTACCGCTTACACAGGTGAAATGAAGAAAGGTGTTTTTACGGTGCTGAATTTTTTATTGCCACATAACCAAAACGTGCTAAGTATGCATTGCAGCGCCAATATTGGCGAAAAAGGCGATGTTGCCCTGTTTTTTGGCTTAAGCGGTACTGGTAAAACAACTTTAAGTGCTGACCCTTTAAGAAACCTTATTGGTGATGATGAACACGGATGGACGGATGAGGGAATTTTTAATTTTGAAGGCGGTTGCTATGCCAAGGTAATAAACCTTAGCAAAGAAAAAGAGCCGGCCATTTATAACGCAGTAAAAGAAGGCGCCCTTGTAGAAAACGTTTGTTTTTTGGGCGGCACAAAAAAGATTGATTTTTCAAATAGCTCTATTACCGAAAATACAAGGGTTAGCTACCCGGTTGATTATATTGCTAATGCGGTTAAGCCATCAAAAGGCGGTGTGCCTGAAAATATTTTCTTTCTTACCTGCGATGCCTATGGCATATTGCCGCCTGTAAGCAGGCTAACCCCCGGGCAGGCAATGTTCCAGTTTATAAGCGGTTATACTGCAAAAATTGCAGGTACCGAAACCGGGATAACAGAACCAAAAGCAACATTCAGCGCCTGTTTTGGTGCACCATTTTTACCGCTGCACCCAGCCCGTTATGCAAAATTGCTGGGTAAAAAAATGCAGGAGCATAATGTAAATATTTGGATGATCAACACCGGGTGGATCGGTGGCGCTTATGGCGTGGGTAAACGAATTTCGCTGCAGCACACACGGGCTATAATACATGCAGCACTTAGCGGCTGGCTAAATAACGCAGCATACGAAACACACCCCGTGTTTGGAATGCAGATACCAAAAAGGTGCCCCGGTGTACCCGAAACACTATTAAACCCGCGGTACACATGGCGCGACAGGGATGCCTACGACGAGGCTGCAGATGATTTGGCCGAACTATTTAGAAAAAACTTTGAGCAGTATAATATAAATGACTTTGACGACAGCATTAAAAAAGCTGTACCCAAAAAACGCATTGCTCATTTCTCTTAATTATTCCTATGCCTTTACATAAAAAAAATTTAACGCTGGATGAATTTACTATTCAGCAGTTACGAATGTTTCCAAATGCTACCGGTGAGTTAAGCAGCCTGCTGCGCGATATTGGCCTGGCGGCAAAACGCATTTATGCCGAGGTAAGCAAAGCTGGCCTGGCAGATATATTAGGCTCAGCCGGGTATAAAAATATACATGCCGAAACTGTGCAGCAGCTTGACGCTTTTGCCCAAAACCAGTTGAGAAATGTTTTACGCAATGGGCTTAGCTGCGCGGGCATTGCCAGTGAGGAAATGGACGGCATTGAGGTTTTTGATGATGTAATGAATAACAAGAGTAAGTATGTGGTAATGTTTGATCCACTTGACGGCAGCACTAATATTGATACAAATACTGCCGTAGGTACTATATTCGGTGTGTACCGCCGTAAAACATCCATAGGCTCACCCTGCGCGCTTGAAGATTTTTTGCAGCCCGGTGTTAACCAGGTTGCAGCGGGGTATATTATTTACGGCTCATCTGCAATGATGGTTTATGCCACAAGGAGGGGGGTGAACGGCTTTACACTTGACCCCGCTATTGGCGAGTTTTCTTTAAGCCATCCTGATATACATTGCCCGTCAGAAACAGACACTTATTCTGTTAACCAGGGTTACTGGTGCCAGTTTGAACAGGGCGTGCAGGATTTTATTGTGCGCTGCCAGCAGAAAGGCATGTCGCAGCGTTATGCCGGCAGTATGGTTGCCGATGTGCACCGCACGCTTATAAAAGGTGGTATTTTTTTATACCCTGCTATGCACAGCAAACCAGGTGGCAAATTGAGGCTTATGTATGAATGTAATCCGTTCGCTTTTATAATGGAAGTTGCCGGCGGCAAAGCTATTAATGGCTACGAACGAATTGTTGATATAATGCCCGCAGATTTACACCAGCCCTGCCCCGTGTTTATGGGCAGCAGCCTTGCCGTAAGCGAGTTAAGACTTTGCCTGAAGAACCAATATATATTGTCCCATGCTTAGAGGCTTACTAATTTGCTAAAAGCGCTTTTACTTTATTTTCTTTCAATTCCCAACTTGCAAAACCTCAGTTTTATAGCGTTGTATTGTCATTAAAGATCCACTTGCTTAATTTGTAATAAGGCAGTGTTCATGGCCAATCTGGAGACTGTTAACTCTCGCGTTTACGAATAATATTTAGTATAAGCTTTTGAGCCAAAGCACGTTGCTGTGTGCCAGGTACAAAAAAATAGGGCCTGTTAGGAATAACTGGCCCTTTTTTCAACCCTAAACCCTTAAAAAACAAAGATATAATAGAAAAAATTATGCCAGAATTTTATTTGAAAGTTTAACATTTTGCCTTTGGTATGCAACACATTAAAAAGCAATATAAAACACCTGGTTTCTCATTAAATATTCAATATCAATCACCTATGGAAACGGGTAAAAAAAACCCCGCTTTTGGCGGGGCGTTAAATAATATCCTCATTTGTTAAAATCGTTCAAGAAACGAGAAGAAGAAATTCCCTTCAATTGCAGCATTTTCATCGCTGTCACTTCCGTGCACTGCGTTTTCCCCAATTGATGCCGCAAAATTCTTTCTTATGGTGCCTTCTTCGGCATTGGCCGGGTTTGTAGCGCCAATTAATTTTCTAAAATCAGCCACGGCATTATCCTTTTCAAGTATAGCGGCAACTATTGGCCCGCTGCTCATAAATTCCACCAGCTCGGCGTAAAAACCTCTTTCTTTATGTACAGCGTAAAATTCACCAGCCTGTTCCTTTGTTAGTTTTGTCCATTTCATTGCTTTAATGCTAAAACCACCTTTAATAATTTGGTCAATAATGGCGCCTGTATAGCCTTTGCCTGTAGCGTCTGGCTTTACCATAGTAAATGTCCTGTTGCTCATAATTTAATTAATTGGCCGCAAAGGTACGGGTCGGTTTTTACATTTGTATGCGTACCAGCCGCAAATTTTGGCGGTTTAAGGATGGGCGACGCGCGTGCTGCAAAAATTTACAAATAGTAAGGCAACGGCGTTTTGGCTGCCTGTTAATTAAATTTTTACTCATGCAGGATTGCAAAACCATTATTGTTTAATTTTAGCATATATTATTAAGTGTACTTACTTAACATCAAAGAAATTGCTAACACAACCTACGTTAACCGGCACTGCACCACTAATTTTAAAACTATGAAAAACATTTCAACCCTTTTTTTGGGCCTCTGCCTCTTGGTCGGGCCAACGGCAGTTAGTGCCCAGGATGGGCATACGCAGGATTCGCTGGCGCTTGTGGGTATATACTATGACATGAACGGCCTGGGATGGAGCCACAATGACAATTGGCTCACAAGCCATTCCATAGCTACCTGGTATGGAGTAACTGTGGATAGTACCGGGCGTGTAACGAAGCTGAACTTAGGCAGTAATTCACTGAAGAACAAGCTTTCTGCCTCGTTTGGCGATTTAAGCCAGTTAAAAGAACTTAATCTGGCCTACAATGAAAAGCTAAGCGCTGGGCCAATACCGGCTTCGTTAGGCAGGCTTCAACAACTGGAAGTGTTGAATTTAAGTGACGACCATCTTAATGGTGAAATCCCTGATTCTTTGGGTAACCTTGTGAAACTTGAAACGCTTGACCTAGGGCTTAACCAATCTTTGGGCGGCTCAATCCCGTCTTCCATTGGCAACCTTACACAGGTAGTATTCATAAATTTAAGTGGAGATCAGCTTAATGGCCAAGTCCCTTCTTTTTTAGGCAATTTGTCAAAGCTAATTTCGTTTTATGCACGTAGTAATTACTTTAGTGGCCCGATACCAGAAGCATTGGCAAGCCTACCTGTATTGTATAACCTCGATTTTGGCTATAATCAGTTAAGCGGCAGTTTGCCCGCGGCTCTTGGATTGCATAAGCTAAGCAGCCTTGACCTTACCGGTAACAACTTGTTGTCAGGCCCCATACCAGATGAGATTGTAAACCACAAATATACATTGTTGGGGCTTGGAGGCAACTCGTTTACCTTAGAAAAGATAGAGGGCCTAATAAAGAGTTATCCCAACACCCTTATGCCGCAATCTGGGATACCATTACATCGTACAGGCAATCAACTATCAATAACGGCTGGCGGCACATTGAGCGCATGTACTTACAACTGGTATAAAAATGGTGGTTATTACACCAGTAAAAAGGGAGATTCCATATTAGCGCTTACTGAGCCCGGCTTATACGAAGTGCAAGTGTACGATAGCATAATAAATCATTATACTAACAATCAAGCTCTTCTCTACAGCACCAAAATAACGGTAGACGCTTTGCCCCTGCGCTTGCTAAGCTTTACCGGCACGCTTGCCAAAGCCAGCGTTGCCCTGCAATGGCAAACAACCGATGAAGACAATACATCAGCGTTTGAAGTGCAGCGCGTTATGCCGCTTACGCCTCCCGAAGCGCTGGGCACTATTGAGGCGGCAAACACCCAGGGTGCACACTTATATAAGTTTATTGATAATGCGCCATTGCCTGGCACTAACTACTACCGCCTTAAAATGATTGATAAGGACGGGCAGGTTAATTACAGCAATATAATAAGCGTAAAAACTACGGATGATGCAGTTAGCCTGCAGCTTTTACCAAACCCGGTGCAAAACAGCGTATCGCTGTCGTTTACGGCCCCTGCGGGTGCGTATTGCATTGATATAGCCGATGTAGAAGGCAGGCGCTTAAAGCAAATATGTGGCGTTGCAGCAAATGGCGTAAACAGGCTTGCTATTGACGTGCATAGCTACGCACAAGGGGCTTATTTTATTATGGTTACTGATAAAGATGGCCGCAAACAAAGCGTGCAAATGATAAAAGGCAGGTAAACCCAACTTGCAGGTTAATGCCTGTGGTTTCAATGAAAGAGCTGATATTTTTCAGTGTTTAATGATAACGGATTTTGGGTTTACCTACCCTGTAATTGTAAAACTTTGGGCGGGATCCAGTAACCTTTTATCCATTTTAACCGCATTATAAGCAGGTAAATGCAATTTGTTTTGCGTTTATGGCTTTAAAACAGCAATTTTGCCGCCATTCTATGCAAGAGGTTCAGGGCATCTATCCTTTATTAGGCCAGGCGAAAAAGATTGTAATAACAACGCATCAAAAACCCGATGGCGATGCAATGGGTTCTTCTTTGGCATTGCTGCATTTTTTCAGATCTATCGGGCACGATGTAAAAGTAATTTCCCCAACAAACTGGGCCACTTTTTTAAACTGGATGCCGGGCTGCAGCGAAGTAATAGATTTTGATAAAAAAACTGACCTTGCAAAACAGCTTGTAAAAGAAGCTGATATTTTGTTTTGCCTTGATTTTAATATAATGCACCGCACTAAAAATATGGAGCACGTACTTTTAGGTGCAGGCTGTATAAAAGTGCTGATAGACCATCATCAGCAGCCACAGGAAGACGCGTTTGATTACGGAATAAGCAACGTTGAAAAAAGTTCAACCTGCGAAATGGTATACGATTTTATTATACAGTCGCCTTATGCAGCCAACCTTAACCTTGATATGGCAACCTGCATTTATACTGGTATAATGACAGACACAGGTTCATTCAGGTTCACTTCAACCACTGCATCTGTGCACAGGGCTGTGGCGCATTTAAAAGACCTCGGGCTAAACCATAGTATTATTCACGACAACATTTACGATAATCTTTCAGAAAACCGGCTTCATTTTATAGGTAACGCCTTGCTAAACCGGTTAGAAGTTTTGTACGAATATAATACAGCGCTGATGGTTATACCAAAGCGGGACCTGCTTAAATATGAAATTAAAACAGGGGACACCGAGGGCCTGGTTAATTACCTGCTTACAATAGACGGCATGAAACTGGGGGCATTGTTGATTGACAGGGATGAAGAAAGAAAATGGAGCTTTAGAAGCAAAGGAGATTTTGATGTTAATATATTTGCCCGCGCAAACTTTGAAGGTGGCGGCCATAAAAACGCAGCCGGCGGCAGAAGTAACGATGGCATTGAAGAAAATGTAAGAAAATTTAAGGCGGTTTTGGAACAATACGAAAATCAATTACAATAAATAAATATGAAAAAAGCGATCATCGCAATTGTGGCACTTACTATAATTGCATCCTGCCACGCAAACTACGACAAAGCCCCATCAGGATTGGTGTACAAGATATTCCCCGGAAAAGGAGGAGCTAAATTATCTACTGCCAAATTTGTAAAACTTGATATAGAATATATTGTAAAAAGAAGAGGAAAAGATTCAGTATTAAATTCAAGCTTTGGCAAAGTGCCTCAATATAACCCTATTGATACGGGTGCAGGTGTAGCATATTCATACATGGAAATATTGCCAAAATGCAGTGTTGGTGACAGTGTGGAATTTTCGTTGAGCGCAGATACACTAAGAAAACGCAATATAAACCTGCCACTGGATATTTTTCCCAAAGGTGATTTCATAAAAGGCCGTTTGAAAATATTGGCAGCATTTACTACCCGTGATGAAATAATGGCTGACATAAACAAAGAGCAGCAAAAACAAAAGCTAAAGGAAGGAACTACTATTACAGATTATATTGCTAAAAAACATTACAACGCCCAAAAAACAAAAAATGGTGCTTATGTAGTGGTTCAGGATGGCGGTAGCGGGCCAAAAGCCGATTCAGGAAAAGTAGCTATGGTACTGTATAAAGGGTACTTTATAAATACAAGCCAGGTGTTTGATACTAACATGGATAGTTCAAGGGGCCATGTTGGCGCTTATCCTGTTCGTGTAGGTATGCATGGGGTTATACAGGGTTGGGATGAAGCATTACCTTATTTTGCCAAAGGTGGCAAAGGCGTAATAATTGTTCCATCAGATTTAGGGTATGGGCCTCAGCCCAATGGCCAAATACCCGGTGGTTCGATCCTTGTATTTGACGTTGAAATTACAGATGTAAAAGATGCCCCACCTCAGCCTAACCCACAGGCACAACCCCAGCAGCGCAGATAAAAAAATATTAGATATAAATAAGAAGCCGCCTCAAATTTTCGGGGCGGCTTTTTATTTATCATAAAGTGTTTTTAACCCTTACTTGCCAAAATATATAAACATGTTAAACATTAAAGCGCGCATTTTTAGGGGTGGCGCTGTTGTAACCGGGTTTACGTTTGATAAACCAAGATCGTATTGAAGGGTAAAGCCTACGCTTGATATTTTCATTGACCCCATTATGCTTAGCCCCGCATCAAAGGGTTTAAAGTCGTCAGTATTGGTGCTGCCAATTTTATAATTGGCTGTTGTTTTGTCTCCTTCATAAGTTTCGGCTGTATATGTTGCGTGTACTGCATAAGCTGCATAAGGGCCAACGCCAAACTCAAATCTTAAAATTCCCTCATCATCAATTGGCAGGCTAAATATAAAAGGCAGGCTTAATTCTGCATAGTTAATGTGGTTGGTATATTTTAATATGTCGTTGTTAACATCAATTTCCGGGTATTTTACAGCACCTTTTCCGGTATATAGTAGTGCAGGCTGCACAGCCAGCACACCTTTTTTCTTTATTGACCTGTAAAATATGCCTGTGTTAAATGAGAGAACATTGGTACGGTCTGAAACATAATCATACTTGGCAATATTAAGGCCGCCGGTAATACCAAATTGTGCGCGGGCTGTGCAACAGGCAAAAGAAATAAGGGTAAAGAAGAGTATTTTTTTCATAGCTGATAGATTATTTCAACAAATCTATCGTGCTATAAAAATTCCGCATATACCCGCGTAAGGGTATTTAACAGTGGAATATTAACTTTCGCCACCATCAGCTCCATAAAAAATAACCCACGTCGCAAAATCAACCGTAAAACCTTCAAACCGGTGTTCCATACCTGCGGGCACAAATAAAACATCGTTTTCACCAAACGGTATTCTTTCTCCTCCCCGGTAAAAGGTACCGCTGCCTTTTGCAATTATGTATAATTCATCCTGCCTGTGTGGCGTTTGTTTATCAATTAATACAGGCGCATAATATTCTATACTCATGGTGCCATGTTCCATGAGCTTTATAAATGGGAGAGAAGCAGCCTGTTGCAAGGCACGCTGTGCATTGTCCTTAGTTATATGCCACATATTGTGTTATGATTTTTTTTGTGCAAGCTTATTCCTCTTCAAACACTATACCCTGCTTTTTTAGTTCTTCCAGCACAGGTTCATAAATTGATGCGATAATGGGTATATGTAAGCCCGTTTCAGTTATCCTGCCTTCTGCAATAAGCCTCGCCGCAATACCTAATGGCAGGCCCACAGTTTTTGCCATCGCTGTATGTACATTGTCATCACCTTTTACGATCAGCGAGCTTTTAATGGCATGCTTAACTCCCGCTGCTTCGTATTCTATCTCATGCATCATTACAACCATATCCTTATCAGCAGCAAGCAATGCGAGTTTGCGTTCTATTATAAGCTGTAATACATCTGCTGCACTGCACAAGCCCTTATCAATAAACTGTTCATCATCCAGCCCCAAAAAAAACAATTGTTTCATGCTAAGGTTAGCTTCGTGCATGGTACTGGCAACGGTCTCTGCCGCTTTGTCTTTCACGTCTTCAACATCTATTACACTTAAATCGCCTTTTTCGTTCACCATCATAAATTGTTCGTCATCATCCCCGTCTTCCCGGTCATCATCTTCAAGTTCTTCTGCCTCCATCAATTCCATTAATTTTTCCATCATCTCGCGCGCATAGCTAAGGCGGCTGCCCAGCATATCATTTAGCCAGGTGGCAAAGCCATGTTTTTCAAAATGCAGTTTAAAAAAAGCGGCAATGGTCATTCCATCCGTTTCATACACCCTTTCTTCATCGGTAAGTTTAAGGTCAACAATATTTTTCCACCCGGTACAAAATTCAGGGTGCCGTAATGTGGTACGCATAAAAGTATAAGCTGTTTCAATTCCGTATAAAGAAGCATAACTTAACGAATCCCTGTTAGGGTAATACACCAGTGTGCCTAAGCCCGGTACGTTAACCACGGGGTTTGCTGCAAATAATTGTTCGTAAGTTGTGTGTACCTGTTGCCCTTTTTGCTTAAATGTGGCGCCTGCTTTACCTGCTAATACAACATTGCGGGGGTTCCAGCTAATTTTATAGTGCCACGGGTTATCATCACTTTCCGGCGCAACAAGACCGCCGCAGTGGGAGAGGAACGAAGTAACAATGCCATTATCTTTTTGTATGCGGTGCAGCAATTGCATAGCACTCATGTGGTCAATGCCGGGGTCAAGGCCCATTTCGCATAAAAACAGCAGGCCTTTATTTTTTATGTCGGTTGAAAGCGCTTTAATTTTTTCGTCAATGTATGACGCTGTAAGCAGGTGTTTATTAAACGCCAGGCAATCAAGAGCAACTATATAATGCAATGCGGGTGGTAAAAGGGATATTACCACATCGGCCTGCTGTATCAGCTTTTGCCTGTCGTCAACAGTCTCAATATTTAGCTGTACGGCTTTTGTATTGGGATGTTCACCAACCTTTGCATGAACCGCCATAAGGTTACTGTCTGCTACAGTTACCTGCCAGTTATTTTCGAGAGATACCTGCTTTAAATATGCTATTAACGCCGTTGCCGATTTGCCTGCCCCGAACAAAAGGATGTGTTTTGCCTGTAACATGTTACAAAGATGCAAATTGATTGCAGACTGGCAATAATTAAGCAGCCTATTTTGCGCGAAGAAAATGATGCATTAGTTGTACTGCTTAAATTACTTAATCACCAACAAGGTATACTCCTTTTTGCTCAGCGCTTATCAATGATACTTTATACCGTATCCTGGTGGCAGAGGCATTGTCGGGCACTTTTACATTTAGTGCTTCGCCGGCAGGAAGGTTTTTTATGTGAATAGTTTGCCCGTTTCTAAACCTGTTTGCTGCATCAAAATACTCAATATCTATTACCACAAGGTCAAGCGGTATATCTGCAATGTTTTGTACATTCAATTTCAGGTCCTGCACGTTTTCATTATATGGCTGCTCTGCTTCAACACTCACAAAATCGGCCATCTTTTGCTTATGTGTTGCGCGGGTATAAACCGGGCTGTTCTCCTCATCGTCATCATTCTTTTTTATTGAAGCCTGTTGTACGGCAACCGCCCTTTGGCTATTTGCTGCATAGCCATTTTGATTGCCAAGCAATGCCGGGTTGATTGTTTTTGTACGCGTACCGGGGCTGGCATTACCGGGCACCTGGTACCCATATTGCTGTTGGGGTGCGCCGGTTTTTTTATACACCGGCTGAATGTTATTTTGATTTTTAGCAACTGCCTGCGGTAATGGCTTTGAAGGTAATACCTGTTGGCGCTGGGGAACATTTAAGCTGGCATTATGTTTTACAACAGCCTGCTTTGGCTGTTGTTTAGCTTCCGGCTTAGCATTGTTATTGTCAGCATCATCAAAACCCGGTATCATTTCTTTGCTGTTCTCATTTTGCACTGCTTTTTTATTTTCTGCAGGCGTGGTGTTATCAGTATTATCAACAGGGTTTTTTGCGTCTGTTGCTGCCTGCTGGTTATCAGCAGGGGTGGCAGGTGCTGTTTTAGCATAAACAACTTTACCGGCTTCTTCTTTGGCAGTCCATTTATGCCCAAGCCAAACCCCAAAGCACATTAAAGGCACAGCTAACATTATTATCACGGCAACACTTTTAAAACTTCTCCACTCAATGGCCTTATTCTTTGCCTTAAGCACGGTTGCTGCGTATTTTTCTTTTATTTCATTTAACGATTGTGAGAATTTGTTTTCCAGTACCGGCTGTACCTTTTGTGCTTGTAGCTGGTCTTCATCCGAATCGGCCTTTTGGGATGCCTGTTTAACCGCAGATTTCTCCTGCTGCCAGTCAAGCCACGAGTTTTCCCAACCAGGCTTTTGAATTTGTTTTGCTGTCACGGCCTCCTGCTTAGGCCGTATTTCTGACTGTTTGGGCGCAGCAGGTATATACATCGCTGAAGCCTGCGTAGTCGCGTGTTGTGGGGCGGCTATAGGCGCCGCCGTCTCAACCATGCTCCATTCCGCTTTTATCCTTATCCTGGGCTTTTGTTTTATTGTTGCAGTTTGTGCCTCAGCAACATTTTTAACATTGCTTATACTGGTAGTTGCCCCCGCCACATCTTTTTTAAAAAAACGGTCAAATGGCTGTTCCTCTACGGACGGCGCGTACTTTTTAAGCTCATCAACCTCGCAGGGGTAACGCCAGGCGGCGCTTTTTCCTTCTACCCAAATTAGATCATAAGATTTTAGGCCCATTTTTACCAGGTCATCAGTTGTATGGGGGCCTGTTTCCTTGTTGTTGCGCAAAAGAAGGTAAGTATTCATATTCTCACATTTAACTTTCTCACTATAAAAGGATAAATACATACCTTTTATTGCAAAGGGGGTGTTATAAATTATTTTATTTGACTGCTAATTGCAGATAAAGTTTATTTATGCCGCAAGCTTTAAATTTTAGGTGTTTTTTTGCGGTTATTGGCGCGTAATGGGTTAAATTTGCCATCCCTCAAAACAAGGGTTTATCCCAGGAGTTAAATACTATTAATGGAAGATAATTTACTGCCGCTGGAAACAAGCGATAACGACAGAATAACACAGGTAAATATTGAAGAGCAAATGAAGACATCGTACATTGATTATTCAATGTCGGTGATCGTTGGGCGTGCTCTGCCCGATGTACGGGATGGTTTTAAACCCGTGCACCGCCGCGTGTTATTTGCGATGAACGAATTAGGCAATAACAGTAACAAGCCTTTTAAAAAGAGCGCCCGTATTGTTGGTGAGGTAATGGGTAAATATCACCCGCACGGCGATAAAGCTATTTATGATACCGTTGTGCGCATGGCTCAGGATTTCACCATGCGTTACGTGCTGGTTGACAGCCAGGGTAACTTTGGTACACAGGATGGCGACCCTCCGGCCGCTATGCGTTATACCGAGGTTAGGTTACACCGCTTTGCCGAGGCAATGATGGAGGACATTGAAAAGGAAACTGTTGACTTTCAGTTGAATTTTGATGATAGCCTTGAAGAGCCTACCGTTCTGCCTGCGCGCATACCGCAGTTGCTGGTAAATGGTTCATCGGGTATTGCCGTGGGTATGGCAACCAACATGATGCCCCATAACCTTGGCGAAGTAGTTGACGGCTGCATAGCCTATATTGATAACAGGGAAATTACCGCAGAAGAGCTGATGAAATATGTAAAGGCCCCCGATTTTCCAACCGGTGGTGTTATATATGGCATGGAAGAGGTAAAGCAGGCTATGCTTACCGGCAGGGGCAGGGTAGTGCTGCGTGGTAAATGCCACATTGATACCAAGGCAAGCGGCAGGGAGCAAATTATTATTACCGAAGTGCCTTACCAGGTAGGCCTTGATGCCCTTACCGACAGGATTGGCCAACTGGTGAACGACAAGGTGCTTGAAGGCATTGCGCATGTAAATAACGAGAGCAATAAACGCGAAGGCACCCGTATTGTGGTTGACCTTAAAAGGGATGCTGTTGCCAACGTAATAATAAACCAGATATATAAATTTACCGAGCTGCAAACCAGCTTTGGTATTAATAATGTGGCATTAAGTAAGGGCCGGCCTAAAACATTAAACCTGCAGCACCTTATAAGCGAGTTTATTGATTTCAGGATGGAAGTGGTTATACGCCGCGCCCAGTTTGAGCTAAAAAAGGCCAAGGAAAAGGCCCATATTTTAGAAGGTTACCTTAAAGCGCTTGATCACCTTGATGAAGTAATAAGCCTTATACGTGCCAGCAATACGCCCGATATTGCAAAGGAAGCGCTTATTAATAAAAGCCGCGAAGAACGCTGGTTTTTGCGCGAACAGCTTTTTGCTGACATACAGGAACATATTTACCGGCAGGAAGAAGGGCTAAGTGAGGCCCAGGCAAAAGCTATTCTTGAATTGCGCCTGCAGCGTTTAACTGGTATGGAGCGTGAAAAGATTCACCAGGAATTTGCGGAGATAATGCACACCATCGCAAGGTTACAGGAATTATTGGGCAGTGAGCAGGTGCGCTACGACCTGATAAAGAAAGAATTACTTGAAATAAAAGATAAGTTTGGCGACGCCCGTAAAACAGAGATTCAATACCTGGCAGACGAAATGCGTATTGAAGATCTTATTGAACAAGAGGATGTTATAATCACTATTTCACATTTAGGTTATATTAAACGCACAAGTGCCTCTGAGTACCGCCAGCAACGCCGCGGGGGCAGGGGGGCAATAGGCAGTAAAACAAGGGAGGAAGATTTTGTTGAACATTTATTCGTAGCTTCCACCCACGATATAATGATGTTCTTTACCCAAAAAGGCAGGTGCTATTGGCTTAAAGTGTACGAAATACCCGAAGGGGAGAAGCAGGGCAAGGGCAGGGCAATTCAAAACCTTATTCAACTGCCGCAGGAAGACAAGATAATGGCCATCATAAATGTGAAGAATTACGAGGATGCTGAGTTTATAAATAACCATTACATAGTTCTTTGTACCAAGAAGGGGATAATTAAGAAAACATTGCTGGAAGAGTTTAGCCGCCCCAGGGCAAACGGTGTGAACGCAATTACTGTCAACGAAGGTGACGAGCTTTTGGCCGCTAAAATGACCGACGGCAATTGCGAAATAATGATGGGCTTAAAAAGCGGCCAGGCCATAAGGTTTCCTGAAGAGAAGGTTCGCCCTACAGGCCGTGGCGCTATCGGCGTTTTTGGTATTGAAGTTGATGATCAAAATGATGAAGTTATTGGCATGATATGTGTTGCTAAGGGCGATCCTGGTCACACAGTGCTTGTAATTAGTGAAAAGGGGTTTGGTAAAAGAACATCTGTTGACGAATACCGCATTACAAACCGTGGCGGCAAAGGCGTAAAAACCATTAATGTTACCGAGAAAACCGGGAAGCTTGTAGGCATTTTGGATGTTAAGGGCAATGAAGATCTTATTATAACCTGTAAATCGGGCATAACATTGCGAACACCGGTGGACAGTATTAAGGAAGCCGGGCGCGCTACGCAGGGTGTGATAATAATACGGTTAGACGACACCGATGCAATTGCGGCCATATCAAAGGTGGAAAAAGATGAAACAGAAGTAATCGAAGCAGAAGGTATCGAGGTAAAAGATGCCACTTCTTTAAACGATACAAGCGCTGGCATAAACAGCGCTGATATACCTGGAGAAGAGAATGAGAACAGCGCAGAAAGCAGCCCTGAACCGGAAAATGAGTAAAAAATCAATTTAAAAATCCCCGATATGAAAAAGGTAATTCTAATGTTTTTGCTTGTTAGTTTGGGCTTTTCATCTTTTGCACAGGAATATAAGAAGGTGAGTGACATGCTTGTACTCAGGAAGCCCGAAGATGCCAAAACTGAACTTGACAAAATAACCAGCAACCCAAAAACAAAAGATAAAGCTGCAGGCCTTTATTGGACCTTTGCTATTTATGCTAATTTTTACGGTGATAGCGCCCTCTCAAAAAAATACCCTGGCTCTGATGCAAAAGCGTTTGATGCGCTTGATAGCTATGCACAGCAGGATACCTCTCTTAAAGCGCTGAAAGAAAACAGCAGCCTGACTAACGATTTTGCATACATACGCGCCACAGGCTTTAACCATGGTGTTACCGGTTTTAACACAAAAAGCTGGCAGGCCGCTTCCGATGGCTTCAACACAACTGTCAGGGCTGATAAATTTATGGAGCAGCACAGGATAGGGCCATACAGTTCACCAAGTTTTGTTGACACCAATACATACCTGTATGCCGGTTACGCAGCGCAAAATTCAGGTAACCTTGCCGGGGCAGTTGTAAACTATAAATATCTTACAGACAAGGGGATAGTGGTACAGAGCAGCACTTTTGAAAACAGTATTTACTACACCATGCTCGGTTATTATGTAAACAGCAACAACCAGGATGATTTTAAAAAATATTCTGTTGTTGTAAAAAAATTGCTTCCGCAATATGGTGGCAAAATTGACCAGATGAGCATGCAGAATTTAACCGCCAATTCGTCTCTTACAGACCTTATGGCGAAATATAAGGCTTCTGCCAGTACCTTAACCGAGGCTCAATATGCAACTTATGCCGACGCTTTTTCGCAGCCCGATAAGGATGAACTGGCCAAATTAGACAGCGCCACACAGTCACAGGTTAAGCTTGCGGCAGCGGATGCCTATTCCAAAGCTTTTATAGCCGCAACTTCACCAGGCGCGGGCGTTCAGGAAGTTACCATTGGCAAAAATGGTTCGTCAGCTTCAACTCCCGCCCAGGGTGTTAACCTCATTGGTATTTATGCGTATGACGCAAGCGTTCTTTACACCAATGTTTACCAGTTGCTTGACGACCGTTTTAACAGCTTAAAGGGCGGCGATGCTTCTTTAAAAGCAAAAAGGGATGAAACTGAAAGGCTGGAAAGCCAATATGGTGATTCTGCCATTGTTTGGGCTACAAACACTTACAACACTTATAAAGTAAGAACTGATCTTTCAAAACGTGAGATAAACTACACAAAGGCTTCTGCACAAACGCTTTATGTAATTTACGATTGGAAAAAAGAAAGGGCCAGGGGCGTAAATCCTAAGGACTATGATAAGTATGAAGCCCTGGCTAAACAATTTGATGCGGAAACTGATAAGTACGATGCAATGTACAAGGCGGCACCAAAAACAAATTAATACCTGCAGGTTGTAATAGAAAAAATCCCTTAGCTGTGGCCTAAGGGGTTTTTTTTGTCACTTTAGTGTTAGCTTTAGTTGTCAATCCTAAAATATGTTTAAGAAAAATCTTTTATATCCTTTATTAGTTGCTTTGGGGTTAGCCGTTCTTTCGTGTAATAAATCTAACACACCACCAGAACACCATACCCGGCTTTTTGGAAAATGGACTCCCTTAACTGCGAATATAATTTTAAATATGTCCGGGTTTTCGCCTGGGGCAGGAAGCGCCAACGAATTGGATACGTTTAACTTAAGTGGTTTTTCCGGTATTGTTGAATTTACTGACGACTCTATAATAACGCAAAATGTAAAGTGTACTATAAAAGGGCACATCGCCGGTTCAGTCAATCTTTTAAACTCTCCCTATCCTAATATAGATGTTGCTTATGAAAAGGTGATTGACACTTTTATATCAGCTGTTGATCGTACTTCAAAATATACTGTTTTTGAAACGCTTAACCACCTGGATTCTAATTCCTATATACCACCGATAAATGATACTATATCCTTATACGCCAACCCTTCACCGGGCTCAAATTTTTACGAATTTCTTTTGAACCCACGAAAAGATTTGTTTCATGCTGATTTATCAGATGACGAATATTACTGGTTGCCAACCACTTTAAAATACCAGGTTATTGGTGATACTTTAAAATTAACGGCATCCGGCAATACCAACCTTTTTGACCTGGCAGGGTGTGAACTTGGCTATCCGAATGGACCACGTGTCGGGGGCAGGGGATCAACGACGTTTCAGACTATAAATGAGGTTTTTGTGCGCAATAAATAAAATAAGGCTAAACCAAAATCCTGTTTTTTCACGGGTGCACAGCCCTCAAAACAAAAATCCCCCTGTTTTACAGGAGGATTTTTTATTTATAGTTTCAGGCCAAACTTAGGCCATGTGTTTTTGCCCGTATAACTGGTGCTCAAACTCCAGGATAAAGTCCTTCAGCTTTTGGTATTCGCCAAGTTTTTGATACTCATTTTCAGCGTCGCCTTCGTCAAAGCTTACATTTTCATCGTCATGCACAGGCAGTTTTACATGGTCCCTGTACTTTACCCAAAGCGGCTGCATTTCGTAATTGGTGTAAATTTCGGCAATCAGGTCGTATTCAAACGCCTTTGCCATAGGTTCTTTAGATGATCGGTAACTTAATGTCATGGTCAGGTGTTTTAACAGGTAAAACTACCTTTTCTCTAAAAGACGTATATTAAGAAATTGTTACCAAAATCTGAAGAAGGTCTAAACAAATAGCTTGGGAACAGAGGTGAATCCATGGCCCACAGGTCGTTTTTATAACCTATTTAACATAACGTATTGTTATAAGATAAATTTGCGATTGTCCTACGGCTTTGCTATATTGCGATTTTATATGAGCACATGGTATTGTGAGCAGGGAATAAAATCGCAATATAGCAATGCCGCCAGCGCCCTTAGGCGCAATGCAACGCATATTCGCATAATTTATTTTATAACTCATATTATGTTTAACCCCAACAGGGGGCGGCTCATGGCTGTTTGCCGCCCTTGCGCCGAGCTTTAATTTTCTTAGTTTTTTCTTCCGTGCTGCGGAGCTTCTTTCTCTTATGGGCGCGTGGAGCGCACACTAATACTCGCACTATGAACCCTAAAGTTTTAAAAGCAATAAATACACTTAAAGAACAATCGGATAAATTACCAGTTGATGACGAATTTAAAATTAATTGGGTTATTCAAACAAGTTCTTATATAAGGGATTATTTTGGAGAAACGGACGAAAACTATTTAAGGATAAAGTCATTTTCATTATTTCAAAGCTCTAAAGGACAATATGAAAATTGGTTTGGAGACGATGTATGGGTACCAAATAAAAATTACAATCCTGCTGATAGAAATATTATAGCAAAGGATTTTTTAAAAAATTGCGTAGAAATTCTTGAAAAAAGAAATTATTTATATAAAAAGCCAAAGAAGAATTTTTTATCTACCATTAGTGAAGCGTGGTTAATTTTTTGGATTGGACTTGCGTTTGCAATAATAGCCGGATTAGGTAAATATATATCTGATATACAAAATGTTGAACTAAAGAGGCAGGTAAAAGATTTACAAATGGAAATAGATCATATTAACGATAGCTTGCATCATCCTGTTGCTCCTGCGAATACTTTAATCGAAAAACAAAATATCCCAATAGGAAAGAAACTGTATTCGACAATGTAATCAATATAGTAAGCTTCACGGAAAAGGCGATTAGCCTTTCATATTTACCAAACAATCTTCTTATTAATCTTCGCTTAGATACGTCCGCACGCGGGTGGGAGAAGAAAAAATTAAGAAAATTAACGAGTTTGGTTAACATAATATTAATTATAAGAAAGATTATCTTTGTATTTTATTTTTAATGTTTCCGTAAGTACCGCCGGTTAGTCTTAACCGGCAGTTTTATTCCTCATTGGCCTGCTTGCTGTAAAAATCCTTAAAAAGCAACCGCAGGCTTTGGTCGTAAGTAAAATACTTGTACACCCAGTTCACAAAAATCTGCAGGCGGTTTTTTACACCTAATATTAATACCAGGTGCAGCACCATCCAAATTACCCAGGCAACAAAACCGCCAAGGTGGCCGCGGTTTTTAGGAAAATCAACTACGGCCAGGTTGCGCCCAACGGTCGCCAGGCTGCCCTTATCATGGTATTCAAATTCGTCCTGGTAATGCTTATTGCCGTTTACCTGGCGTATTAAATTTTTTGCCAGGTTTTTTCCCTGGTTTATGGCAACGTTGGCTACCTGCGGGTGGCCATTAGGGTATTTTGGCGTTTCCATATAAGCTACATCACCAATGGCATATACATGTTCAAAACCCTGCACCCGGTTTTGCCGGTCAACTTTAATGCGGTTACCGCGCGCAACCAGGTCTTTATCAATGCCTTTAGGCACATTGCCCTTAATACCCGCAGCCCAAATAACGGTTTTGGCTGGTATGGTATCACCATTTTGCAACAGCACTTTATCGCCGTCATAGTCTTTTACATGTGTTTCGGTACGCACTTTTACCCCAAGCCTTTCCAGGTAACGCCTGCTTTGGCTGCTGCTCTTTTCGCTCATTGCTGCTAAAGTTCTTGGGCTGCCCTCCACCAGGTGTATATCCATTACTGAAAAATCAATTTCCGGGTAATCGCGCGGCAATATTTTATTGCGCATTTCTGCAATGGCCCCGCTCAGTTCTACTCCTGTTGGTCCACCGCCCGCAACCACCACGCTAAGTTTTTGCCTAAGTTCTTCTTTATCTTTTATGTCAAGCGCCTCTTCTAAGTTCTTGATCAGATGATACTTGATCTGCAGTGCCTCAATGGTTGTTTTCATTGGAAAACTCTTTCCCTGCAGGTTTGCATTATTAAAAAAATTTGTGTTAGCTCCTGTAGCAATTACAAGCACATCATACTTAAATTCGTCATTTGCTGTAACTACAATATTTTCGGCGGTCTTTATTTCAGTAATATCTGCCAGCCTTATACGGATATTCTTACTGTTCTGGAAAACTTTCCGCAGCGGAAATGATATGTTACTGGCGTCAAGCCCCGCTGTAGCAACCTGGTAAAATAATGGTTGAAACTGGTGAAAGTTTAATTTATCAATTAGTAAAACTTCTATTCCTTCTTTATCATTTAACCTTTTTGCCAATTGTAAGCCGGCAAATCCGCCTCCCGCAATAATTACCCTCATAGGTTGTCTTATTTATAATGCAAAGATACTAAATTTTCAGAATTTATTGAAAATACAAATAATATTATTTGATTCACTTGCGCTTATAATTGTTTACAACAAGCTACTTTTATGCCATTAATATATGTACAAAACTAATATTATATGAGTATTGCACGCAGGCGATTATTACAATTAGGCACCATGGGATTGGGTACATTTTTTACAGGCAGGGCTTTGGGGAAAATAAACAGACCGAATACAGAAGGTTCTGGCCGCAAGCCAATTGTAATTTCGACCTGGGAAGCAGGAATAAACGCCAATAAGGGCGCCTGGAAAGTACTGCGCGATGGCGGAAGGGCGTTAGATGCTGTAGAACAGGGCGTAATGGTTACAGAAAGCGAACAAAGCTGTTGTGTAGGGCTGGGTGCATGGCCGGACAGGGATGGATTTGTAACCCTTGACGCAAGTATTATGGACGAAAACGGAAATTGCGGCAGCGTGGCTTTTTTGGAAAGAATTAAACACCCCATAAGCGTTGCGCGCAGGGTAATGGAAAAAACGCCCCATGTAATGCTTGCCGGCGTTGGTGCCCAGCAGTTTGCTATTGAACAGGGTTTCCCCCTGGAAAACGGGCAGTTATCCGGCGACGCTAAAAAAGCATACGAGGAATGGTTGAAAAAATCGGAATATAAGCCAATAGTAAATGTTGAAAACAAAGGCAGCAGCGCTTTTGCCCCGCTAAGGCTGCCAAACGGCGACTTTAACCACGATACAATTGGTATGGTGGCGTTGGATGCACACGGAAACCTTAGCGGTAGCTGTACAACCAGCGGGATGGCATTTAAAGTACGGGGTCGCGTGGGCGACTCCCCTATTATTGGCGCCGGCCTGTTTGTAGATAATGAAATTGGTGCTGCAACAGCTACGGGGGTTGGCGAAGAAGTAATAAAAACCTGCGGAACGCACCTGGTGGTTCAGTTAATGGCGCAGGGCCTGCACCCTGAAGAGGCATGCAGGAAAGCGGTGGAAAAAATAATTAAAAACTTTAAAGGAAGAGAAGCTAAATTAAAAGACACCCAGGTTGGCTTTATAGCCATAAATAAGCAGGGCGAACACGGCGCTTATTGTATACAGAAAGGCTTTAACTATGCCGTATGTTATGCTGACGAGTATAATACGCTTATTGATGGCAAGCATATTATGTAGTGTTGCCAGCCTGCTCCTATGGATTTTAAAATGATAAAATTATGGTTGTCTTCAAACCCGGGTTCCCCACAAAATTACACCAGGGGGCAGCTAATATTGTTGGGGAATACTTTTCAAAACTGCCTGTTGTTGATACTGTACTTGTGGTTAATTCATGTGCCCGCGGTCAAGCCGTTCCTGAAAGTGACCTTGATTTTGCCATATTGGTAAAACCCGGCACAACCGCTTGTGAAAGAGCTGATATTGAAGCTGGCTGGATAACATACTCGCATGCGGATAGCACAATTGCTGAATACCGGAAACAAAGCAAATTTTGCCATTTGCATTTGGATATTATTGACGGAAATTATAACCTGCCTGTTTTTGAAGAAGGCGTTGCTGCCGATAGCTTTGAAATTGAAATAGGCAACCAGGTCTGCTATGCTGCACCTTTGTACCACGCTGGTCCTTTTTTTACCGAATTGCGGAATAAATGGTTGCCATACTACCATGAAGAACTGCGCTTGCAACGTTTGGCAATAGTAAAAGAGGCATGTGAATATGACCTGGACCATATTCCATTTTTTGTAAAGCGCGGATTGCATTTCCAGGCGTTTGATATTTTGTGCAAGGCATTTCAAAAATATTTGCAGGCCCTGTTTATAGTTAACAAAACCTATCCTATTGCTTATAACAAATGGATTAAAGAGCAGGTTGCGAACTGGCTTAACAAGCCAGCATTATATGCAAAGCTTCCCCCAGTTCTTTCAGTTTGCAATATTGAAAGTGACGAAATAAACGGAAAGGTTAAAATGCTTAAGGACTTATTATACGATTTAAATAATAAATAGCAGAGTTGATACCAATGAATAATCAAAATTACACACTTGAAATAGCTGTTTTTAATCTCGCTTCTGCCCTCTTGGCTGCAAAAGCAGGTGCTGACCGTATTGAACTGTGTGAAAATGCTGCTGAAGGCGGAACAACACCGGGTTATGGTACTTTAAAATTAGTTAGGGAAAAAACAGGCATTCCTGTATTCCCTATAATCCGCCCACGGGGCGGCGATTTTTTATACAGCGATGCTGAATTTGAAGCGATGAAGTATGATATAAAATTGGTGAAAGAACTGGGCTTTCAAGGGTTGGTAACCGGCCTGCTAAATAGCTATGGTAGTATTGATATTGACAGAACAAAGCGGCTGGTTGACCTTGCTTACCCGCTTGAAGTTACCTTTCACCGCGCATTTGACCGCACCGTAGAGCCGTTACAGGCACTGGAAGATATAATAGCATGCGGATGCAGCCGTATTTTAACCAGTGGCCAGGTGCCCAATGCATTTGACGGGAAAGAGTTAATAAAACAATTAGTTGAGCAGGCTGATGACCGCATTGTTATTATGCCCGGCAGCGGTGTGCGCAGCAACAATATAGCCTTACTGGCACAATTCACGGGGGCCATAGAACTCCATTCATCGGCGAGAACATCACAAACATCTGCTATGCATTACCAAAAACAAAGTATGCTGGAGGATCTGAGTATGGTAAGTGTTGATACTGAAGAGGTAGCAAAGATGAAAAGCGCACTGGCAAATACAGTTTCCAGTTTAAAGTTTCCGGTTTAAAGTTTTTACGGAGGATTTAACCACACAAAATATTAATTTTTATGCGCTTATTACATCAGCATGAAAAAGTTGCTTAATTTACGCAATAACCCTGTATAAATTTTGCAGCAATGAGCGGTACCGGAATTATAAGTCTTGTCATTATCATCATTAACATTATCGTTTCGTACAACGGGTTTAAGAATTTCCTGTTTTTTGACCGTTACAAATTTGAAGTAGATAAGATACTCTTAAACAAAGATTATAAACGCCTTGTCACATCAGGCTTTTTACATGTTGGCTGGGTGCACCTTGCATTTAATGTATTTTCATTATACTTTTTTAGCGGTGTGGTTGAATCAATAACCGGCAGCCTTCAATACCTTCTTATTTATTTTGCAAGCTTAATTGGCGGCAACCTGCTGTCGCTGTTTATTCATAAAAATGAAGGCGATTATAGTTCTGTAGGCGCCTCCGGTGCGGTATGCGGTATTATATTCGCGTCAATAGCCTTACTACCGGGCATGAGTATAAACCTCATTTTTGTTAGAATACCGGGCTGGTTATACGGTATTGCATTTGTTTTATTTTCTATTTACGGTATAAGGTCAAGAAGGGATAATATTGGCCACGATGCGCACCTGGGCGGCGCTTTAATAGGCATGCTTGTAGCAACAGTGCTGCACCCCGATGTTTTCTTTGATAATTATGTTACTATACTGGTTATTACAATACCCTGTATTTTTTTTATTTGTATGATCATAGCCAAACCGGGTTTTTTATTTATTGACAGTGTGTTTTTTAACAGGCATAACAAGAACTATACTGTAGACCAGCGCTATAACATAGAGAAAATTGACAGGCAAAAGGAAGTGGACAGGATACTTGATAAAATAAACCGCAGCGGCATTAAAAGCCTCACCCCAAAAGAGAAGCAGGTGCTTGATGAATACAGCCGCGTATCCCGGTAGCAGCACTATCTCTTTTGTATGTTTTATAATTTCGTTCTTACATAAGTAAGGTCCATCAGCACATCAAACGTTTTGCCTTTATCAGGCGATAGCTCTTTTACAAGCCTTGCTTTACCATCGGCAAGGTTATATATGGTATATCTTCCGGGCTGCATTTCGCCTTTCTCATCCTTTAACTCGTACACAAAACGCATGGCGTTATCTGTTACATCGCCCGCAACATAATGGTGCACTACACCGGGGCCGCCTTCTGAGCCTACCCAAACCTTTTCCCATTTGCCTTTCTCAGGATCAAAAAAATTCATGGCAACTCCGCTGTACTGGTTTGGGTACGATACCCAGCTTTCCAGTATCATACATTCACCTGATTGCTTTTCGTTATAGCTATATCCAATAATTGCATTGCTGCCTGTATTATATACTATCCAGTTGCCCAGCCAAAAATCGTATAACCGTGATTGCGGGTCTGTTGAACAAGGGTAAGCATTTTTATATGCTTTTGCAACAATGTTTTTGAATAGACCGTTGCTATGCAGGTCTTTATATTCATCCAGCGAATCCAGCTCAATGCTGTTGCTATAGCCTTTTGTTACAGCGCTGTCAAGTAATGTGAGCGACATATTGCTCTTGCCCTGTTTTGCATAAACGCGCGCCATTCTTGCATAAATAACATTGGCTACAGGCGCCGAATTTTTACAGCCGAGCGCTTGATTGTAATGGTAGAGTGCTTTACCGTAATTGCCGAGGTGATAATAACAAAGGCCCAGCCTTCCGTTTACTAAAAGCTGTAGTTGAGTATTGGTAAGCAATTGCTGGTACACAGTTGATGCACCGCTCCAGTTTTGTACATTGTACAACGAGTCTGCTTTTTTAACATCGTTCTGGTTGTTCTGGCATTTTGCTGATATTATAAAACCAGCGCAGGCAAGCAACATGCAAGCTTTAAGCTTAATCTTTAATAGATATTTTACAGGTATATGCACAATAAAGTATTTACTTACTGCTGCAATGATTTCTTCTCCCAAAAAATCAACACGTCAAAATCATTTTTAAGATCATGAAAATAATGTCCGTGGCCTTTATCAACATACATAATGTCCCCCTCGGTAACATCCATTGTATAACCGTCAATAGTAAATTTTGATGTTCCGGCAGTTACATAATTTAGCTCTTCCATCTTATGGGTTAACGTACTGTCGCCGCCGGTTTTTTGGGGCAGCATATACAACCCGAACGTCATTGTTTTAGAACGTATAAACGGCTCCCAATCATTTTCACCAGGCACTCTTTTTTGCTCAATGTCGGCCATATTGTACGTGTCAAAAGGCTTTTCGTCGGCAGGCGGTGTGGCTTTTGAGTATATAACCAATACAACCAGGTCATTTTCAATTGCTGAAAAATTATATGCCGTGCCGCCTTTTATATAAAAAATGTTTCCTGCTAACGCTGTATGGTTTTCGCCACCCGCATTAAGTGTTGCCTTACCTTTTATTATGTAATAAGCCCCATCTTCAGCAGCGGTTTTCACAGCATCCTGCGCGTTGCTTTTAAAATTGTAGACCCCGGCGCGCATGGTTGACGTGTTTAAAAACTCCTTCCAGGTATCACCCGAATTTGATACCAGTATTTCGTTCAAAGAAAATTTTTTTACATAAGGCGGCTCCTGCGCGGCGGCATAACAAAAGCCAAGCGCAGCACATAAAACATAAAGCAGTTTCATAACCAGTTTTTAGTTTTTGTAAGCAAATATTTTTGGTACACGGCATGCTTTATTACAGGCAATGCTACTTCAAGTTACTGGATAGCTTACAGGCGAAAACTGACATTTTGTGTGTTTGTGAAGAACGGCGACAGAAATATATAGGTGTTATTATTTAACTATAATTAACTATTACGGTTATGTGAAAATGCTATAAACCATACTTTTTAAACAGGGCTTTATATGCCAGAACATCTTTTCGTCCTTTAACATTAAGCTTTGTATAAATGTTGTTTACGTGTGTTTTTACAGTACTTAGCTCAACGTTAAGTTCAGCGGCTATCTCCTTGTTACTTTTGCCGTCTGCTATAAATTTTATTATTGTTGTTTCACGCTGGCTTAATGTTTTAAATATTTTAAGCGCAGTGTTTTTTTTACGCGTTTGTATTGCGATGATTACAAAAACACCTGTAACAATCAACAAAAGTGCTGCTATTACTAAAATATATCCAGGGCCCGTTTTTTTATATTGTTCAAAAATGTTTGCACCGTAAGGGTTCTGCCTGTTAAACTTTTCTACCGTGTTTGCGATTCTCTCTTTTTGCCGGTCACTCAATCCAAATGTATTTGATATTGCCAGCAACGAAACCAATTGCGACGATGAGGAATCTGCCAGATCAATTAACTGGTTTTTTAACCGCTCACGGTCTGTACGTACTTTTTGGTTACTGCTGTAATTAAGTATGCTGAATAGCCGCGCAAGTTCTTTATTCGCAGGTGTATTCTGCACATCGTTCTGGCTCAGGGGCATATTTTTATTTATATGCTTCAGGTAAATATAATCCTGCGCTTTGGCTATAAAAAAAACAAAATTTTCATCTTTGCCGCCAATAATAAGGGTTGATGCAGGGTCGCTTTTTTTAATAACGTGCAGCCTGTATAATAATGGCTCCTGCTTACATGAAAATTTAAGTGTGAAGTAACCGGCAGAGTCAATTACACCTCTGCCGGTTATTAGTTCATCACTTGCTGTGTACATTTGGTTAAACTCGGGTATGGCGCAGATATAAACCTGTTTTGCCCAGGACGAATCAAGCATAATTTGTCCTGATATTTCACACTGCTGGCCAAAGCCGCTAAAGACGCAGCCAGATAATAATAACAGTATTAATAATTTGCGCATCAACCTTAGTTAAGTTTTATTTCGTACGATAATGTGCCTGATGCATGTT
The DNA here is from genome assembly GCA_013285915.1 of Bacteroidota bacterium. Taxonomy (GTDB): domain Bacteria; phylum Bacteroidota; class Bacteroidia; order Chitinophagales; family Chitinophagaceae; genus JABDFW01. The sequence goes on along the minus strand of JABDGS010000007.1, from coordinate 21,298 downwards.
TTGATTTTAGCAAAATAAGCCAGTTACCCTGTATGGGAAAGTTTACTTCATGTGTCATTTGCCCCTTTGAGCCCTTTTCACCATTTTCTTCCATTTCCGTATCCGCAGTCACACGAAAGCCCCCCTCCTGCTTGCCTTCAGGGTCTTCAATGTTTACCGTAACCCCCCCGTCTGAAACATTCACTTTAAAAAAGAAATGGATATAAGCCATTCCTTTTGTAATTGGTAAATACAAGCGGCGATTAATACTGCTGTCTGTAAGAATGATGGTTTTTGTAAGTTCACTTTTGCCAATTATCTGCGCTCTTAATAAAAAAGCGCTTAAAATGAACATTGCCGAAATACTAATTTTTTTCATAAATAATTTTTGTGCAAAGTAGCCGCCTTGCAAATGTTATAATAAAAACGACGGATGGAAAAATGCATTATTAGGGTGGAGAAAAGATGCTATGTACTTTAAAGTTTCAAAAGACATAACCAGGTAGTTTTAAACAATACAGTATTGATTTTTTTTAGACACACGAATTTCACATGCAATATAGCATGCGACTTACTAGTTTGTCCAAAACATCAGGTGGAAATGGATGACTTAAGGGGTGGAGAAAGGGTGGAAAATTGAATTATGGCTGATGGCGGTTAAAAAAGGCCTATGATTTTTACAAAATTTTTGGAGTATTGGCGTAACTGGAAGATATTTATTTCTTCTTCTTGGCTTTTGAAGATTTTGCCTCGCCATTAAAATCAAGGCAAAGATTTATCCATAATTCTAAATCTCTCTTATTCTTAAACGCTTCGGGCCAAACAAATACAAAATCCTTCATCACCTTCCCCCGCATTATTACCTCGGTGCAACCCGGTTTTTCAACCATTTGCTGCTGTTTTTCAGCCCCAATGCGGCACATCAACCTTTCGGCGCTAACACTTATACACATCTTATCGTTAACCATAAATGTTACGCCGCGAAACATTTTCTTTTCTTCAACATTGGGTACCCCGGCCAATGCTTCTCTAATTCTTTGTGTAAGTTTTTCATCGTAAGGCATAATAAATAAAATATACCCGTAAAGTTAAATAAACCTGCTAATGCAGGTAAAATTTACTAACCAAAAGTGCTTAAACTTAGATGTTGCAATAAACACTTTTAGCCGCCGTTAAAAATGCTGTAGTTTATTGTTAACATACCCGGTGGGTTACCTTTACTGAATATTGGTATTATTATTGTGTAAACAGTACATATTTGTAATAACAAAAAAGAAAAAGAAGCCGATAATATAACGTTGCCCCGCCATTATGGTGGGGCAATTGTTTTAGGTAAGATTGTTAAAATAATTAACATTAGTATGAGCAAAACAAAAATAAACAGAGTAAAACGGATAGCTTTTGTAGTACACCCTGACAAAAAGACGGAGCTAATTGAATGGAGTTACTTTAATAAAAGCCTTTTACAGCAACACGAAATAATAGCAACTGGTGATGCAGCCAAAGTATTGGAAGGCACATTAAATAAAGCAATCACAACATATTTAACCGGCCCTTATGAAGGTTACCAGGAATTATGCACCCTGATTAACGAGGGCGGTGTTGACGCCGTGGTATTGTTTTGGAGCAATGACGAAACACCATTACAGCGCAATGGCATAAGGGGCATAATACATGCGGCCCTTGAAGCTGACATTATTATAGCCAACAATAAAACCACCGCTGATTTCATTATTACCTCTCCATTGATGAACAATAAAAAACACGCGGTTGAAAATCTATTGGAGATAAATGATAATGACGATAATAACAATGAGCTAAAAAAAAATAACGCAGCGTAAATAAAGATGGGAGGGTTAACTTCTCTCCCATTCTTATTAAAATACAAGATTAAAACATTAACAGCCAAAAGGAACAAGTATGAATGTATCATTAAGTTTAAATTCAAAAGCTTACCGTATCGCGGTAGGTGTTTTCTTTTTTGTTGCTGGCTTAACTTTCTCAAGTTGGGCAAGCAGGATACCCGACATAAAAAATGCCCTGCATTTAAATGATGCTGTTTTAGGCGCAGTATTATTTGCATTGCCCGTTGGCCAATTGGTTAGCCTGCCATTATCAGGGTGGCTTATTAGCCGCTTTGGCAGCAGGCAACTAATTATTGGGGCGGCACTTTTATATCCATTGACGCTAATTTTATTGGCATTAACCACAACCGCGTTTCAGCTTATATGCGGCCTGTTCTTTTTTGGTTTGTGGGCCAATCTGGTAAATATTGCAATGAACACACAGGCAGTGGGGGTAGAAAAATTATATGGCAGGTCAATTATGGCGTCGTTTCACGGGTTGTGGAGCCTTGCAGGGTTTAGCGGAGCGGCAATAGGCAGCCTTTTTGTAACTGCAGGTATATCGCCTTTAATTCACTTCTCCATAATATTTGTGTTGTCTTCAATATTAGCATTAGCAGCATATAAGTACACCTTGCCAAATGAGTTTGATGTAAAGGGTAAGCAGCCGTTGTTTGCAAAGCCAGGTAAGGATATTTTGCTATTGGGCCTAATAGCCTTTTGCTGCATGTTGTGCGAAGGCGCCATGGCAGACTGGAGTGGCGTTTATTTTCAAAAAATTGTGCAGGCAAAAACTTTTATTACAATTGGCTATGTAGCGTTTACAGCCACAATGGCAACAGGCCGTTTTGTTGGCGACAGGCTGGTAACAAAATTTGGTGTAAAAAATATATTGCAATTAAGTGGAATATTTATTGCCACGGGGTTGTTAGTACTGGTATTATTTCCATATATGGCTACTGCTACTGTTGGTTGTTTATTAATAGGTGTTGGGGTATCGTGCGTTGTGCCCATGGTTTTTGCATTGGCAGGCAGGTCAGCAAAAATGTCGCCGGGGTTGGCATTGGCCACCGTATCAAGCATTAGTTTTTTAGGGTTTTTAATGGGGCCACCGCTAATCGGCTTTATTGCGCAGGCCGCAAGTTTGCGCTGGTCATTTAGTGTAATTGCATTAATGGGCTTGGGTACTACGCTATTGGCAAGAAAGTTAAAATAGCAGGTAAAAATCAGCGGGTTTGCCCAGTTAAAATGTTAGGATAATTGGGCAGACTTTCTTAATTCTCCGGCTGGGTTTCAAAAGTTCGCAATACTTTAAACTTCAGGCGACCCTGCTCGCTAACAACATTATATTGCACTGTACGTATACCGCCCGTAGGCTTATCAGGTGCATCATTTGCAAGATAAATAGGGAATTTGCGCATTAATGTTCCTATTGTTAGCGAAAAAGTGTCGTATCCTTTATAGCCTTCCCGAATTTTTGGGTCAGTATAAATATCCGGGAAGTAAATTGGTACAATTGACTTATCAGCTTTTGAATATGATATGCCGATTACATTACCCATTTCATAGTTTGCACCATTATACCAGCAAATTATAAGGTCTGGCTGGCCATCATCATTCAGGTCATCAACAACCGCTTTAACTACTTTACCTTTTATAGGAAAATCTATTTGTCTTGAATTGTTAAGTGGGAGCTTGACCAGGGTAAGGGTAACATAATTATTGTCTAAATCTTTATTGCTGCATACCACACGGTACCCTTCGCCATTCATAGTAACTGTGGTATCAAGTTTTTGAGCTTTTAAATTTAGGGCTACTAAAAAAAGCAACGTGGTACAAATAAATAATTTAGCTTTCATCATACAGCAAATTAAAGGGAAATTCATAAAATGTGTGCGGTTTTATATCTCAACACGCATATCAATTGAAAAATCTTCAAATCCAAGCTTTCTATAAGCCTTAATTGCGCCGGGATTATTAGCAAACACCTTAAGCTTTACTTCTGTAATATTTTTTGTTTTAAACCATTGCAACAACAAGTTTATAATGTCTCTGCCGTAACCCCTGCCCCGGTATTCTTTCTTTACGCTCATCAGGCCGACGTAACCAAAATATTTCTCGGTATAATAATGCTTATTCTCCCGTATTTGACCCAGTCCGCAGGCAATAATTTCTCCGTCATGCTCCATAACCAATAAATGACTGTTTGTAGCGTCGTTAATAAGTTGTGGAATATCGTAATAATAAACATCATCGCCTTCTTTAATAGGCAGTTCGATCCCTCTTTCATGCTCGATTAATTCTTTTTCAAGCAGGCGCACTTGAGGCACATCATACATTGTTGCTTGTCTTATATCAATAATTCCCATTACTTTATTCCATTTTACAGGGGCATAAAGATATAGGATTGATGTAAAATATATAATGGCAAAAACAAAAAATTACGTCACTGCGATTGTGGGCCGTTTCTAAAGGGGATAATTTAAAATACCGTAATATCGCATTATACAAATGCACGCAGGTAATATGTTTGCCATTTCTGAATCTCCTTTATCAATTTCACCGGAACAATTGGATGATTACCTGGCCAGGGGTTGGTTTAGAATGAACCAAACAATATTCACTACTCATTTTTTGCAGTTCAACAATATTTTTTACAGCGCAATATGGTTAAGAATTGATATTGCCCGTTATGTGCCGGATAAAAACCACCGATTAGCGCTAAAAGGCATAAAAGCATTTAGAACTGAAGTTCAGCCTGCACAAATAACCCGGGAGCACGAGGTTTTATATGAAAAATATAAAGCTGGTGTTGCATTTGAATCTTATTCATCGTTGCGGCAACTGTTGTTGGCAAACAACACTTATAGCATATACAATACTTTGCAGGTAAATATATATGCGGGTGAAGACCTTATAGCCTCTGGTTTTTTTGACACAGGCAAAACAAGCGCACAAGGCATTGTGTGTATTTACAACCCTGCATTTAAAAAATACAGCCTTGGCAAATGCCTTATCTACACCAAGATTGATTATTGCAGGCAAAACAAATTACTATACTTCTACCCCGGCTACACGGTACCGGGTTACCCGGCTTTTGACTATAAGCTGCAAATAGGCACACAAAACATGCAATATTATAACCGGTCGGCTAATATGTGGGCAGCGTTTACAACGGTGCACAATATGTATAAACCGCTTACAGATATGTATGAAAAGTTGTTCGAGTTAAAAACCAGCCTGCTTTCAAAAAAAGTAAGCGCTAAGGTATTATATTACCGTTTTTTTGACGCCCCGTTGAGCATTACCCTTTGGACCAATCTGCTTGATTACCCGGTGTTTTTATTGCCCGAAATAAGACAAACTACGGATATTACAAGAATTGCAGTATATAATATTGCCGCCCGCCAATATATTTATTTTGAGTGCATCCCAGTTTACACCGTAGAGAACCCAGATAACCAAAGCACTGTATTTTCCAGTGAAGTAATTAGCATTTATAAACAATTGTTTGCCACAACGAACACAGACGATATGGCTAATGCTATAATAATATCCTGCAACGAACCACCGATGTATATTGCTGAATAAACGCATTATACCCAGCCTTAATTAGATGGCAGACCGATAGACTACTTGACTATTGTACAAACCTTTTAAATAATGCCACATTTTTGCTAATAAATCTTACATTTAAAACTCTTTTGCATAACGTATGAAACTTCTGACTTCACAACAAATACACCAATGGGATGCCTATACGATAGAGCATGAGCCAATTGCGTCACTTGATTTAATGGAACGCGCCGCTGCAAGGTGCACAGAGTTTATATTGGAAAAAAATCTTGCGGCACAGGCCGTTAAAATATTTTGCGGCAAGGGCAATAACGGTGGTGACGGCCTGGCAATTGCACGCCAGTTAATAGATACAGGCTTTCAACCGGTGGTTTATATTTTAGAATTTGGTGCAAGGGGCACTGACGACTTCCAGGTTAACCTGCATAAGCTGCACCAGCTATCATCAGCCATATATTTTATACAGGCCCAAGAATTTTTCCCTGAAATTAACCGGAACGATTTGGTAATAGATGCTTTATTTGGCTCAGGCCTTAACAGGCCTTTACTTGATTTAAGTGCAGCCCTGGTTACCCATATCAATAATGCATCGGCAACGGTAATTGCTATTGATGTGCCCAGCGGTATGTATATTGATAAAAGCTGTAAGGGCGACGCTGTAATAAATGCAACTTATACCCTTACTTTTCAAACCACTAAACTTTGTTTTTTATTGGCTGAAAATGCTGAGTTGTTTGGAAAAGTTGTTGTGCAGGATATTGGCCTGCTACCCCAATTTTTACAAGAAACTGAAACGATATTCCAGGTTATAGAAAAAGCGCGGGTAGCCGAAACAGTTAAGCCGCGCAGCGCTTTTGCGCACAAAGGTAACTACGGGCATAGTTTAGTAATAGCGGGCAATACCGGCAAAATGGGGGCTGCCCTGCTTAGCGCAAAAGCCTGCATGCGTGCAGGGGCCGGGCTGGTTACCCTTAACGTTCCACAAAACGCTATCAATATACCCCAAACTGCTTTGCCTGAAGCGATGTGTGCCATAAGGGAAGAAACTACGGATTGGGAAGGGTTTACAACAATAGGTATAGGCCCGGGACTGGGTACGAATCATGATGCCTTAGGTGCACTGCAACACGTGTTGGAAAATTTTAAAAAGCCTGTTGTAATTGATGCTGATGCATTAAATATAATTGCTGAAAATAAACAGCTTTTACAACATATTCCGGCGGGTTCGGTTATTACGCCGCATCCAAAAGAATTTGAACGGCTATTTGGAAAATTTGCTAACGAAATGGACAGGTTAAATAAAGCTGTAGAGCTATCCTCGCAATATGATTTTACCATTGTTTTAAAAGGCCATTATACACTAATTGCGAATAATGGATCTGGCTGGTTTAACTCAACAGGAAATGCTGGATTAGCTAAGGGTGGCAGCGGCGATGTATTAACAGGTATAATAACCGCTTTTATGTCCCAGGGCTTAACTGGATTAGATGCAGCTATATGCGGCACGTACCTGCATGGCCTTGCAGCAGACCTTACATTACAGGAACAAAGCCAGGAAAGTATGATAGCCAGTGATATTATTGACCGCTTAGGCGAAGCGTTCTATGAAATAAGGGCTGATATTGAGTGAGTTAAAAAAAGAAAAGGGATTCAAGAATGAATCCCTTGTAACCCTTCATAAACAATCCATACCCCTATGGATAGTATCTTTAAAAAAGCATTATTTCTGATTGACAAGTCAAAATTAAAAACTAATTAAAACTATTATACGTTCAAAAAGGCTTTTTGGTTAGAATATGTCTTTTTTTCGGTGAAAGGCAGTTTGAAAAGCTATTTATAGAGATAAACCTATCTTTTTTAACAGATTAACGATTATCCCCTATTTTTGCCCACCTAATTAATATTTAGATACAAGAGCGCTTATGACCAAATATCTATTTCTTGCCGTTCCGGCCATGGGTTTAATTGGCCTTATTTACACTTTAATTAAATTCAACTGGGTTTCGAAGCAGGATGCGGGCAACGATCGCATGAAAGAGATCAGTAAATACATAGCCGAAGGTGCTATGGCTTTTCTTAAAGCAGAATGGAGGATACTTTTTTATTTTGTTATTGTTGTTGCTGCACTATTAGGTCTTATGGCAACACAAAATGCAAACTCTCATTGGTCAATTGCCCTCGCTTTTATTTTCGGTGCTGTATCAAGCGCCACAGCAGGCTATATTGGTATGAAGGTGGCCACAAAGGCAAATGTTAGAACTGCAAATGCTGCGCGTACAAGCCTTTCAAAAGCACTGTCTGTTTCATTTACTGGTGGTTCTGTAATGGGACTCGGTGTAGCAGGCCTGGCTGTAATGGGCCTGGGCTGCCTGTTTATATTGTTAAGGCAGGTGTTTCATGCTGGTATAGTTGACTCAGACGAAATGAGACGCACTATAGAGGTACTTACAGGTTTTTCACTCGGTGCCGAAAGCATAGCCCTTTTTGCACGTGTTGGCGGTGGCATTTATACCAAAGCTGCCGATGTAGGTGCTGATCTTGTTGGTAAAGTTGAGGCCGGCATTCCGGAAGATGATCCGCGCAACCCTGCCACAATTGCAGATAATGTTGGTGATAATGTGGGTGATGTTGCAGGTATGGGTGCAGACCTTTTTGGTTCTTATGTAGCTACAGTGTTAGCAACAATAGTATTAGGACAAGAAACAACTTCCCTGGACAAATTTGGTGGCTTTGGTCCAATTATTTTACCAATGCTTATTGCCGGTACCGGTATTATCTTCTCCATTATAGGAACCTTATTTGTGCGAGTAAGTGATAGTGCAGGCGTAAATACCCACAATGTGCAAAAAGCACTTAACATGGGCAACTGGGGTTCAATCATCCTTACCGCTTTTGCATGCGTAGGCCTGGTTTACTACATTTTGCCTGATGGAGAAATGACCTTACGCGGTATTCCGTTTACAAAATGGGGTGTGCTTGGGGCTATTGGTGTTGGTTTGGCGGTGGGAACTTTAATGAGCATTATAACAGAGTATTATACCGCTATGGGCAAACGCCCTGTGCTTAGTATTATTCGCCAAAGTGCCACTGGTCATGCTACCAACGTAATTGGTGGATTGGCCATGGGAATGGAAAGCACATTTTTACCAATACTTGTTTTAGCGGCTGGTATTTGGGGATCTTTTGCTTGCGCAGGTTTATATGGCGTTGCCATTGCTGCTGCGGGCATGATGGCAACGACCGCGATGCAGCTTGCTATTGATGCTTTTGGCCCCATAGCAGATAACGCTGGTGGCATTGCAGAAATGAGTGAGTTGCCCAAAGAAGTACGGGAAAAGACTGACGTGCTTGATGCTGTGGGTAACACAACTGCTGCAACAGGTAAGGGTTTTGCTATTGCTTCTGCAGCATTAACAGCTCTTGCGTTGTTTGCTGCTTACGTGGGCGTTATTAACCACAACGGTTACCCAATGCTTGGCATTGATATTTATAAAGCAAAAGTATTAGCCAGCCTGTTTGTTGGTGGTATGGTTCCCTTTATATTTTCATCGTTAGCTATTCGCGCGGTTGGCGAGGCTGCAATGGCAATGGTGGAGGAAGTAAGGAGGCAATTTAAAACCATCCCGGGTATAATGGAAGGTACCGGCAAACCTGAATATGATAAATGCGTGGCAATATCAACGGAAGCATCTATTAAAAAGATGATGTTGCCGGGTGCTATTGCAATTATATCACCATTAATTATAGGGTTTATATTGGGCCCCGAAGCACTGGGCGGATTTCTCGCTGGGGCGACAGTTAGTGGCGTATTGATGGGTATGTTTCAGAACAACGCTGGTGGTGCATGGGATAACGCTAAAAAATCTTTTGAAAAAGGTGTTGAAATAAACGGCCAGATGTATTTTAAGAAATCAGATCCCCATAAAGCCTCTGTAACCGGTGATACTGTAGGTGATCCTTTTAAAGATACTTCAGGTCCATCAATGAATATTCTTATCAAGTTAATGTCAATTGTTTCACTGGTTGTTGCTCCTACCCTTGCACAACTGTTTGCCACAAAAAACGTAGTGCCACCAACTGGTAATAACAAAGTTGAAATTAAATACCAGGCACCCGTTGCAGCTGCAAATGCCAATACAATTGCATTGCCGCAACAGGTTGCGCAAAAATAAGAAGTAATAAAACTAAATACTTATAATAGCAAAAGCCACCGTTTGGTGGCTTTTGCTATTATAATATGCCTTTTACTCTGTTGGAAAGAAAAGAGATAAACATAAAAATTTTTGATATAATTCCAATTTTTAGCAATCCGGGAGGTGCCTTGCTTAAATTTTTTAACATCTTAATAATGGCATCAGGCCATCTTTCTTCAGAATACTTTATTAAATCGCCTGTAGCAGTAATATTCATGTTTCTTAGTAAGCGCCACCATGCATCGTATACTGTAATATTTTTCAGAGGCGCAGTTCCATATTTATCTAAAAGCAGCAGTCCTTCAGGCAATTCAATTAAAGGGTTTTCAAAACATTCGTTGGTAACCTGGTAACTACTTATGCCCACATTGATAAGTGGATTATCTATAAAAATAAATGCCTTTTCTTTATGCAGTACCCTAATATAAAAATCAATATCTACCCGCCATTTCATCCTCTCGTCGTAGCTTTCCGAGATGCTTTTGTGCACCATCGTCACACTTGGCGGCCCGATAAAATTTTTTGACATTAGCACCAACGGCTCATTTATAATAACACTTTTTTTCACTGGTTGCATTTTTACAACCTGCGTTGAGCCAGTGTCGCCAAAAACATTTGTGTATGCGCAGAAAATAAACTTTGGGCCCAAGGCTGCTTTATTAGCAAATTGCTGCAGGCTGTCCGAAGATGAAAACCAGTCGTCGTCATGCATCAGCTTAATCCAATCCCCCTGTGCATGCGATATGACGAAGTTCCAGTTTGCAGGCATGCCGAGAGGAGTTATATTCTTAAAATATCTTATTGTAAACCTTGTATCATAATCAGTCACCAATCCATTAACCGTTTCATCAGGACTATCATCAGAAATAATAACTTCAAAATCAGTAAATGTTTGAATTGCGATACTATCAAGCAGGCGCCTAAGGTAAGAGATGCGTTTATATGCAGGAATGCAAATAGAAATCATGCAGGCTTTTTAAATTTAAAGTTATTATGTCCCTTTCGGAAAATGTAAAAAGGAAAAATAACACTGAAAAAGTTACCACTTTAATGTTCCTTGAAACAAATGATATTCTCTCCTCTTATTACGGTTCTCCAGTTATATTCTGCCATTTCTTTAAAGAAATGTTTTGAAATACCAGGCTTTAAATTATCATGTAACTCAATTATCAAACATCTTGTTTTGGAAAGCCAACTATGCGGGTTGTTTGTAAAAAGCTCATACTCGGCTCCTTCAATGTCAATTTTCAAAATGTCTACCTCCTCAAAATTATTTTTTGCTATTACTTCATCAATCGTTATTCCAATTAATTCAACATTATCATTACTGCCAGACTCTTCAACTTCAAAGCCTGCACTAAGCTGCGATTTATTTTTAATAACCATCTCAGTATTTCTATGCCAAACAGCGGCTTTAACAGCTGTGATATTTTTATAATTTTGAGTATTCCTGGATAATTGTATAAAGTTTTTATTATCTGGTTCAACGGCGATTATTTCAGCAGATGGAAAAAGCGACGAGAAATACAATGAAGCGTATCCAACATTCGCACCACAGTCAATAATTCTTAACGGAGTATATTTTAGTGAAAATGAAATATCGTATTGCAAATCAGCAAACACCTGGTAAAAAATGGGCAGGTCGGAATCTTGTTTCCTTATTTCAACTTTATTTTTAAATTTCTTTGAAGATATTATAGATAAAGACCGGGAAAACAGTATTTTACAAAAAATGCTAACCCCATCTATCGGGCCAAAATATCTTATTAGCTGCACAAGATAAATAACGTTATATCCAAAACGGCGCATAAACTTAATTTTTACCTGCTATCGATATTAAATGAAACGGCGCCATTTTTTGTTGATAATACACTGTAAACCCGCAATACGACAACATCTTATTAATAAGCTGCAAATTAAATACGTGGTGGTGCGCGCTTCTTTCAGATAAATTATTATACAACCTTGTGGTGAAATCTTCTTGGCTTATTAAAAGCTTGTCGAAACTCAAATCATGCATCTCAATAATTTCTTTAAAGTGTGTTGCATCTCCCTCACCTATGTTATTATTATAATCATCAATCAAATGCTCAATTGCAGTTATTGGCCTGTTATGGTCAAATGTTTTTTCTTTATCAGGCAAAACCAGTATCAATTGTCCATCATTTTTCAAAACCCTCTTCCACTCGTATAAGGCCTTTATTGGGTTTGCGACATGCTCTAAGCTGTGGCATGATAGCACAAAGTCATAACTGGAATTTTCAATTTCAAACAGATCTGTGGCTTCGTCAATATATTGAAATCCTTTTTTGCCTTTATAGTAAATGTAATTATTGCCCCTGGTTATGGAGCCTTCCCAAATTGTATCAGTGCTAAAATTAACACCATCAACCGCAGATGCATAAAGGTAAACCGGCATACCGCCTTTAACACTGAAAAAAGCACTGGGGCCGCCAATTTCCAGGCCTTTTTTATTTCTTAACGAACGTGCCGCCGAAATAAGCCGTCTCTTCTCTTTCTGGCGTAAATAGGATATAAAAGTAACTAGTTTATCAGCAATAGTCATCCGGGCAAAAATATAAATATAATCTCATGTTATTCATATATTTTTGCCGCTTACGCTATTTACTTTATGAAGTTGGCGAGTACGATTATTATTTATCATCCCACCGAACAAGTTATATTAAATATACATTCCTGGCTTTCCTATGTTAATGTTCTTTATGTGTTTGATAACACAGAAACAAGCATGCCAGCCTTGGTTACTGCACTCAAAAAAATACCCAAGATTAAATATTTTAATGACGGAAAGAATGCAGGAATTGCGACGAGACTAAATGAGGCTATAAACTACTCAAAAAACGATGGCTATAATTGGTTGCTTACAATGGACCAGGATTCATATTTTGAGGACGGCTTTTTCAATTCGTACAAAAACTGTTTTGAGAGCAAAAGTGATGATACAACAATAGCGGTATTTGGAATTGATTACCAAAAAAAAGTGGTTGCAGTTGATGATTGTTTTTTAATATACGTTAACCATCTTATTACATCGGGCAGTATAATAAATGTTTCTGTCGCTGAAACTATTGGTTGTTTTAAGGAGGATTATTTTATTGATTTTGTGGATATTGAATATTGTTTTCGCGCAATAAAAATGGGCTTCCGGGTGGTTAAGGTTAATAATATTTATCTTACCCACAACTTAGGCGAAATAAAATATTACCGATCGCTCTTGACACTAAAAATAACTGAACGGGTATTTCATTCCCCTTTAAGGATATATTATATGCTTAGAAATTTTTTGCTTGTGAAGAAGGCATATAAGAATGAGTTTAGTGCAGATATTAAGTATTTTAAAAAGGCAATATATACAAGTATAAAAAATAACTTTTTATATTGCAATCACCGGTATGCGCTTGTTAAGTATATAATAAGAGCTTGGCGAGATTATAAAAATAATAAATTGGGAAAGTATTTAAAATAAGTGATAAACTGTACAGGTTTAATCAAGATCAATAATTCACATGTTAGTTTCTATAATCATCATCAATTATAATGCTTTTCAGCTAACATGTAATTGTATTGAAAGTATAATAAAGTTTACGAAAGGGATTGAGTATGAAATTGTTTTGGTTGATAACCATTCAGCCGAATGCGATGCCTCGCTTTTTTTTCAAAAATTCCCCAATGTTGTTTTAGTTAAGAATAGCGAAAACGGCGGCTTTGCCAAAGGCAACAACCTTGGCATACAGCACGCAAAGGGTGATGTTATTCTATTGCTTAATAACGATACATGGTTAACAGAGGATGCAATAAGCAAGTGCACTAAAAAATTAGCGGCGCAGACGAATACAGGGGTTATAGGTGTTAAAATGTTCTACCCCTCTGGTGGTGTGCAATATACAGCGCGCAAATTCAGGGGTATTGGCTGGGAATTGCTTGACCTGTTGCGCTTTATTCCCTTAATGATGCCCTACAAAAAAAGGGCGCAGCTAATGCTGGGCAAATATTTTAAAGGTGATTTTGATACGGAATGCGACTGGCTAAACGGCGCTTTTTTTATGTTTCCAAAGGCTATCCTTTCAAGGTTGCCAGGCAATAAACTAGACGAACGCTTTTTTATGTATGGAGAAGACCAGCTTTGGTGTTACCAGGTAAAAAAGGCTGGTTTTACATGTTATTTTTTCAGTGAAACCAGCATTGTACACATTAACAGGGGCAGCAGTAATAAAAAACGGCAACTACAGCTTTTAAAAACGATGAGGCGGGCAGAACTTGAAATAATGCGCGAGAGGTGTGGCAAAGGGTTGTATTATTATATGTTTTGCCTTATTTACTTAACCAAGGAGTATTGCCGCAATGCTGTTAAATGGCTGGTTTATATTCTGTCCGGCAAAATTATCAGGTAAGGCTGGCGCCGATAAACTCAGCAGCTTTTTTAGTTATATCGCCCCAATAAAAATAAGCGAAATAGCTGGCTGGTATGGTTGAGTTTTTGCCCTGCAAAGCAATTACGGCGTTTGCAAATGCCTGCACATCATTATCATCCCTTATTATAACCAGTTTATCACCAGTTACACCCAATGGTATGCCTATAGCGCCGTCACGCAGTGAGACTACAGATAAATTATACCCAAGGGCCTCCACAAGTTTTGTTTTTATACCGCCGCCGCTGCTAAGCGGGTTTAAAAATATATCTGAGGCTTTAAAGTACACCGTTATATCATCTACAAAGCCGGCAATATGCACGTTGGGGTAGGCTTTACCTGCGATTTCAGCCGGAATGCCTTTACCGCAAATAAGTATCTTATAATTAAACCCGCTGTTTGCCGCCATTAAGGGGTTAAGTTTTTCAGCAACAAAAAGCAGCGCGTCTAAATTAGGCTTATAGTTAAATGAGCCGTTTAAAAACAATATTGTTTCATTTGGCATAATCTTATACTGCGTTCGTATAAGTTTCTTAGCCCTGCTTCTCTCCTCTTCTGTGGGTGGTTGCTGCCATTCAATTCCATAAGGTGTGGCAAGGCATTTGGATGCATCCACTTTAAAATTATTGATGGAATATTGCCTGTCTTCCTCAGTAACAAAAAAAACATGATCGGCTTTTTGGTGTATTTTTTTCTCATAAGCTAACATTATACCAGCCCACCATTTACCCATACTTTTAAAGCGCTCGCCTTCAATATTGTGACTGTGCAGTATAAGCTTAACACCGCAAAACCTTTTTAACAGCAAGGCCAGCCAACCATAATAGGGATGTTCAATTTGCAGGTGGGTAATGTTCTTTTGCCTGATGATTTTGCGAAGGGTAAAAAAGTAAAATATATTTATGTAACGCACTTGTGAATTGGACAGAATATTCAACACTTCGTAGTCAGCGGCTTTTGGGTCATTGCTTTTAGTTGTTACACAAATAATATTTACCCACTTGCAAAAAAAAGTGTAAAATGATGCAATGCCTTTTTGACCACCCATTTTAGCAGGCAAAAAATTATACGATACAAGACATAAAACATTAATCGCCGCCGGGTTGGCTTTTGCTGGCATCATGTAAACCTCATTTCCCGGCAAATGTAACCATCTCTTTCACTATATATGAAAAGCAGCTATGTGAATAACATAAATACGGCGTTTTTATATATAAATGCTTAAACCAGTACCTTTGTGGCTTGAAAATTGTTCGCTAACAATTTAAAATCTTCAAAAACAACACGGGAAAATGAAAACACTATCACATGTTTTTTTAGCATGCCTCACAGGCTTTATTTTGTTTACAGGGTGCAAAGGAAATTCAGGAAACAGCGATAAAACGGCTGCTGATTCTTTAGCCGCAGCCCCAAAAGCAGTGCCGGGTACGCTTATAAAATATGACAGCGCTAAAAGATATATCTTTTTAACCTGGGATGATGCCCCCCAACCCCCCGGTACAAATATTTGTAAAAGGATATTTCGACAGCAGGGCGTAAAAGCTACTTTTTTTGTGGTAGGTTTTAACGCCAACACACCAGCTAAAAAGAGGATCGTTGACAGCCTGCGTGTAAGTTACCCCCAGTTTTTAATTGCCAATCACAGCTATTCGCATGCTTATAATAAGTACAAACAGTTCTATGCTCACCCCGATAGTGCAGTGAATGATTTTTTAAGAAATGAGAAAGAGCTGGAAGTGCCTGTAAAGATAATACGCCTGCCGGGCAATACGTCATGGGTGGGTAAGGGTGAAATGAAAGGCCCAAAATCAACCATGCCGGTTTGTAAAATATTAGATTCCCTGGGTTACAATGTTATTGGCTGGGATATTGAATGGCAGTTTGTAAATAAGCCCCATGTTGGCTCAGTACCGGTACAAGGCGTAGATGCCTTAATTAAACAGATAAACGACAGCTTTGATAATGACTTAACCAACGAAGGCAATAGTGTTGTAATACTGGCGCATGACCGCATGTTTGAAAAGCCGCAATATATAGACTCACTAACAAAATTTCTAACTGTGCTTAAGCAAGACCCGCGTAATGTTTTTGAAACTATAGACCATTACCCGTTGGTGCAGAGAAGCAAAAAATAAATTGATTCATCTTATATAAAATGAATACGGGCTTTCGCCCGTATTTTTTTTTGAAAGATCCAAAACCGGTGTTTAGATAAGGTACGTTATACAACACACATAAGAGAAAAAATTTACGGGCAACTAATTGCTTTTTGCACCAACGCGGCTACTCTCTTCTTCGGCGCCACTGGCATGTTGCCTTGCTGCCTTCACCTGCTTGTTGCCAAAGCGGTAAGTGAAAAATAATCGTAGTTGTCTTGTGTCTGCCCTGGCTGATGTATGCACGACCTGACCGGCGAAATTGCTGACTGATAAATACCTTATAGTGCGGAAAATATCACTCACAGATATTTTAACCGTACCGTTTTTATCCAGTACATTTTTTTGCATACCTGCGTCCAGGGTCCATACAGCTTTAGTTTTAAAAGTACCCTGCTGTATTGATGGGGAATTATAATATCCTGAAACTTCCGCCGTTATACCTTTACCTAAATTAAAAGTTTGCTGGTGAAAAAAGGTAAAAGCATATACGTCAAGATTAATTGTTCTACCCGGCCCAAAATCGGCCTTGTAGATAGTATAAAATGAATTGAGGTTAAAATGAAGTCCATACCATTTATATTGAACAGGGTAACTTATGTTGAGGCTTGTAATATCCTGCGTGGCAAGATTTTGTTTGATAAGGAATGCCTTTGAACCGCCCGTTGTATCAATCAACTGAGTAAACACATCCTGGATATGGCTGTAATTAAGCGTTATAACAAGGTTATATTTGTATATATAGGTGAGACCGGTGCTGTTGGTATATTGCGGCCGTAACCCTGTATTGCCTTTTTGAAAAGTATATTCATCAAGCTTAAATTCAAAAGGGTTTAAATCACGATAAGCGGGTCGATCAATACGGCGGCTGTATGATAGAACCCATTGTTTCAGCGGGTCTTTATTATAAGTAACAGACATGCCGGGAAACAAATCAGTATAATTTCTTTTGAATGATGAATCGTACACGAGATAATTATTATTAACCGGTTTATAGCCGTTGGAAAAACCGTTAATAATGGTATTTTCTATACGAAGCCCAGCCTGTATGACCCAGGACTTAAACTGCCTGTTGTAATTAAAATATCCCGCGTTGATATTTTCCCGGTAATTGAAAGCGCTGCTGTTTAGCGTATCAAAAATTTTAACCGAAGACAGTACGCGGTACTGTTGAAAATCATTATCGCTTTTTACATAAGATAGTTTTATACCTATGTCCAGTCGCCCCTTTTTTAAGGGCTGCACGAAGTCGGTTTTAAAACTGTAAATATTAATGCCTGTTGGTGATAATATATCAAACTTGTCGCTGTATAACAACGTTTTCCCGGATGGATCATAGTAAACATTAGGCTGTAATTGTTCTGTATTAAACTTATAATTACCGTAGTCTGCGTCAAGGCTTAATTCGCTGCCATCAGCACGGGCATAGTGATAATTTGTATTAATATTTATGTTGTTTCGTATTGCGTTAAGGGTATTATTGGCAACCAATAATCGTTCAGGTGTGTTTGTTGGCACATAAGAAATCAGCGTATTGCTGCTGGTATTGGTAAAATATTTCGTAAGGGCGCCATTTATAATTATGCCAACAGTGCTTTTTTTATCAATAAAATAATCCAGGCCAGTTTTAAAATTATTGGCGATGGTATGTCTTGGAATTATCGAATGCTGGTCGAACAAAGAATCCAATTCCTCCCGCCTCTGGTCAAAATGCCCGGGAGCTGTGATGTTGCTATAGGTATAATTGCCAAATAAATTCAGACTCTGGTTGCGGTGATTAAAAACGATTCCTCCATTGTATTTTGAAAAATTACTAATATTATACCCTGTTGTAACTGAACCGTTGCTGCCAAACGTTTTATTTTTCTTGAGCCTGATATTGATGATGCCCCCGTTGCCTGCTGCCTCATATTTTGCTGATGGGTTTGAAATAATTTCGATCGCTTCGATATCTGCCGACTGCAGCGACTTGAGGTAATCGGAAAGATCCTTATCTGTAAGCGGTGTCGGGCGGCCATCAATAAAAATCTGCACCCCGTTTTTTCCGTTTAAATTAATGTTATCATCTTTATCAATTACCACGCCCGGCGATTTACGCAATAACTCCAGGGCGGTTTGCCCGGCGGCATTTATGCTGTTTTCAACATTAAAAATTGTGCGGTCGCTTTTTACTTCAATCATTGGTTTGCGGTCTGTTACAACAACCGTTTTAAGGTCAGCAAGGGTCGCAGTCATAATAAGTCCGGGTACCCGTAATTGCATGCCGGCATTAACGGCGAAAGGCTTTGAATTGATTGCGGCATACCCCATACACGACAAGCTGATAAAGTAATTACCCTCGTTCAGATTGTTAAACATGTAGTTACCCCCTGCATCTGTAACGTTTAACTTCACTATCGCAGAATCCCTGCTTCTGTTTAATGATATTGTAACGCCTGGTAGCGGTTTACCTTTATCATCTTTAACAACGCCTGAAACCTGCGCAAACGTGCCCGTTGCCATTGCAAACAGGCAAACAAGCAAAAAACTGCTCTTCATAAACTTTTGTTTGGCCAAATTAAAAATAACGTGCCCTAAAAAGATGCATGGGCAGTTTTCGCTTAACCGTGTAATATTCGCTTAACTGTAATATTTTAACGACGAACTGTAAGAAGTTTGAAGTTTCCGGTTTGAAGTTTAAAAAGGGGGAAGGTTTAAGGCGTAAGGCAGAAGGACAGAAAGTTTGAAGATATTATTGAAGAGTTTTAACGCAAAGGCACAGAGTTGAAGAAAAACAAAGTTCACGAAGATGGGTACAAAGCAATACAGGTATAACAGAGTATTGTTGCCACTTATTTGCAAATTCTTTTAAGCACTTCCTGCCGGTTTTCGCGGGATATGGGTATAAGCTCGCCTTCTATTTCAACACAATTGCCATCAATGCTGTTTACCTTATCAATGCCCACTGTAAACGACCGGTGTATACGCATAAATTTATCTGCCGGCAATTTTTCAGTAATAGCGGTGAGGGACTGATAAGACACGAGCGTTTGTGTTTTTGTTTTAACTTTTATGTAGTCCTTAAGGCTTTCAATGTATAAAATATCCCGTACCAGTACTTTAATAAACTTTCGTTCGGCTTTTAAAAACAAATAATCATCCTCTTTTGCCGGTGCTGATTTATCAACTTCTTTAATGCCCTGCCTGAACTTTAGCGCCCTTTCAAATGACTTCATAAACCTTGGAAAAGAAACAGGCTTCAGTAAATAATCCAGCACTTCAAATTCAAAGCTTTCAACAGCATAGTGGCGGTATGCCGTTGTTATAATAATTGCAGGTGCATCCTTTATACTCCTCAAAAAATCAAGGCCGTTTAATACCGGCATTTCAATATCAAGAAATACAACGTCAAATTTTTCCTGCTGCAATAGTTGAAAAGCTTCAACCGCATTTTCACGCCGCATAACATCTATATTGTCAAGGCGGTGCAGGTAATTTTCAATAACCTCCACTGCAAGCGGCTCATCATCTACAACAAGGCACCGTAAGGGTTTTAGCATACCGGTATTTTTAAAAAAACAACATATTCGTTTTCTGTTTCACGCAAATTCAAAACATAGTTGCTACCGTATAAAAGGTCTAATCTCCGTTTTACATTTTTAAGCCCAATACCGGTGCTTTCGGCAGTCGCTTTTATTTTTGGTACCGGGTTTTTTACGTCAAAAAGTATATACCCATCCTTAACTTTTATACTAATGTCAATCCGCACCTGGTCTATGCTGTTACGTGCCCCATGTTTAAAACTATTTTCAATAAAAGGAATTAATATCATGGGGGGAATAATAGCCTGCTCAGTTTGCCCTTCAATATTAAACGAAAAGCTAAGGCGCTTTCCAAAACGAAGCCGTTCAAGGTCAAGATAACTCTGTAAGTGCATTATTTCTTTTTCCAATGGTACACCGGCTGTATTAGATTCATAAAGCATATAATTCATCAGGTCAGACAATTTTAATACGACTTCCGGCGCTTCGTCAGATTTTTTAAGTGTTAGGCTGTACAGGTTATTGAGCGTATTAAAGAAAAAGTGCGGCTGTATCTGCAGCTTTAAAAAATTAAGCTCGGCGGTTAGGTATTGTTTTTCTATTTCTTTTAACTGCTGCTGGCTAAACATCCAGTTTTTTAAAAATTTAAGGCTTGTAGTAAGGCTTACAACAAAAAAATTATCCATCAGTTGTATACCAACATTATAAAGTGTGAAGTGGGATGAGTTGGCAAAATATTTTGAATCTAAATGAAAATAAAAACCACGCAATAAAATATTTAAGACAGAGGTTAACGTTACAGAAACAAGTAATGCCGTTATATATGCAGTGTACTTTTTTTTAAGTAAAAAACGTGGCACTAACTGGTAAAGGTTGTAATAGGCAATAATAAGCTGTAAAGGAATAAGGGAGATAAACTCAAAATAATAAATGGTGTCGTAAGTTTTATAAGAAAAAATTACCGTAAGCATAAAAGCGTTGTACACCAGCCAAAATATGGTATGGTACACCCAGCGTTTTTGCAGAAAACCTGCTTTTTTAAACTCATGCCCCACAAGCTGCGTTTGTAATAAAAGGGCATCAGTATGTTTAATATTTTCAGTCACCCTGTTGTTTAAACTATCAAAATTAGTGTTTTGCAAAAACGGGTACAGCATAAGGCGTTAACTGCATATATGGCCGGATGAACTGCCGGTTTTTCACGACAGGCGGTAAGCAATTATACTGTAAAGTGCCTACTGCTCAAGGCTTCTTTTATAGGTTTCAGGCACAAAGGCAGCATTAATGCATATTGCGATAACAATAAGCGATAAGGGGTAAATTAACCCGATAAAGGGTGCAAAAGCAACCCCAACCACAAGGCTCCTTTTTAAAAACTCGGTTACAAATGCGGTAGAGCCGCCAAATACGCCGTTACCAATATTGTAGCTAAAACCCATACTTGTATAACGAATGTTTGTAGGAAAAAGCTCAAGCATAAAGGCACCCATTGGCCCATATACCATAGCGCTGCAAATGCTCATTAAAAAAACAAGCGAGATTAATAAACAGGTTGTACCTGTACTAATATCGTGCAGAACAGTAACGCCCTGAGGGTTG
>JABDGS010000006.1 GCA_013285915.1 Bacteroidota bacterium | reverse complement strand
CAATCGCCGGAGATACAGGAAAAAGGGAAAATTTTATTAGAAGAACTGGATGTTGAATGGGCACCACACCCCAACTGGTTTTACAGGATAAGCAAGTTTACCCTGCCTTACCTTAATAACCCATATATACCTGAAACACGGTTTTTAAGTGATATAAAAAAATTGCCTGCAGATTTGGAGAATTATGTGTTAAAACCACTGTTCTCTTTTGCCGGCCAGGGTGTTGTGATTGATGTAACAAAAGCTGATATAGATAAAGTTACAGACCCGCATAACTGGATATTGCAGCGTAAGGTGAAATACGCTGACGTAATAAAAACACCCGCCGACCCGGCGAAGGCTGAAATACGCATATTTTATTTTTGGAAGGATGGGGAAGCAAGGCCTGTTGCCACACTAAACCTTGCCCGCCTTAGCAAAGGTAAAATGATAGGTGTAAGGTATAATAAAGACAAAGAATGGGTTGGCGGCACGCTGGTGTTTTTTGAACAATGAGGACGTGAATCGTGAACCGTCAATCGTGAATGTGTTGTGCTTTAAACGCGCTCCTGGCCATACATTCTTTTTTGAGGGTGAGTAATAACTACTCGCCAATTGGTTTGTGGCATAAATTCAGTGGGCTTTTTTACATACAGCCTTTATATTACCGACTTATATACACTGTTGGCATAAATTCAAAATGTGCGTAGATTTTATATTTAATTTGCCAGCTGCATACCCAACAACGTTTATGAAGCTATTTATCTGCTCAGCTTTTCTTCTTTTTGTTATAACCGCCTCAGCACAGGATAATTACGAAATACAGGTATATGGTGCCGAAACCCAGGCAAAAGGCAGCACAATGTTTGAGTTGCACAGCAACTACACTTTTAACGGCGAAAAAAATATAAAAGATGGCGTATTACCCACTAACCACGCCCTGCATGAAACACTGGAGATCACCACAGGTATTACGGATAATTTTGAAATAGGCGTATATCTTTTTACCAACTATACACCAGGGCATGGCTACTCAATAGTTGGTTCACATATAAGGCCAAGAATAATGGCGCCCGATAAATGGAAGCTGCCCTTTGGTGCAAGCCTGTCAATGGAAGCGGGGTACCAGAAGGCAGATTACTCTTCTGAAACATGGAACATTGAGGTACGACCGATAATTGATAAACAATGGACAAAGTTGTACCTGTCGTTCAACCCGACCTTTGGCATATCGTTAAAAAGCAAATACGATAACAGCACACCCGTGTTTGAGCCTAATATTAAAGCTGATTATGCCTTTTTTAAAAATGACGCTTTTGGCATTGAATACTATGGTAGCATGGGTGCCATAAACGGTTTTGACGCTATTAAAAATCAGCAGCACGCGCTGTTTTTTACCTACGACTTATTAAACAACCCCAAATGGGAATTTAACGCAGGGGCAGGCATTGGCCTTACCCCCAATACTGACGCATTTATATTTAAAATAATACTTGGCAGAAAAGTGATGTGGAACAAGCAGAGGAGTTAACCGCTGATAGCTGACAATTGACAGGCAGACCGTTGGGTGCGGGCTTGTTCTATAACCCACAACTGCCTTTGCGTTTCTTTGCGAAACACTTGGCGGTTTTCTTTGCGGTAAAAACTTAACCGCAAAGAAAACCACCAAAGAAATACACGCTAAGGCCGCGAAGCCTTGTGCACAATTGGTACTCGATAGCTGTAAACTAAAATCTATTTAATTCAATAGTTTTTCTATCTGTTGTTCCAGCGCGGCATGGTTGGCATTAATAGAAACAACGTTACCGTTTTTATCAAGCAAATAAGTATTTGGTATATATTGTATTTGCCAAAGTTTAGCTACTGCATTATCTGCGTCTATTACATGCACCCAGGATGTGGCATCTTCCTTAATGGCTTTATACCAGTCTTTCTTTTCTGTATCAAGCGATACAGCGTATACTTCCAGCCCTTTGTCTTTAAATTTCTCGTAAATGGCCTTCAGGTCGGGCATACTGTGGCGGCAGGGGCCACACCAGCTTGCCCAAAAATCAAGGACTACTACCTTGCCTTTCAATGATGAAAGATTTATTTTGCTGCCCTTTTGATTGGGTAATTTTATATCAGGAACGGACGAGCCTACAGTAGGTTGCTGCGCCATACACTGCAGGGATATACACAGTGCGGCAAGGATAGGTAAAATGCGTTTCATACTGTAAACATACAACATAAACATAATTTGATTATTGGCGGAAAGTTAAAAAATTAAAAATGCTGGGAACATAAACATGCCCCCGGCTTACCCAAAGGAAAATATTTTGACTATTGTATAAGAATGGTTTTTGTATAAGATTGACCATTGCCTGTTAGTACTGCCTGGTAAACACCTTTTGCCGCACCACGCATATTAACCGCTAACGCGATAGTACCCCCCGGATGGTTAATGGTTTCAGAATAAAGTTTTTGCCCCGCCATGTTGTAAATTGAAAGGGCATATTTTCCCGCGTCAATATTGTTCAACTGTATATTTAAGGTTTTGCCTGTTATTGGGTTTGGATAAACTAATAAGCCTGTGTTTGCGCCCGCCAGGTTTATTTTAACGGTGGCACTGTATTGTGCACTGCCATCTTTGCTTATCGCTTTTACCCTGTAGAAATTATCGCCGTTTATTGGTGATGCATCAAAGAATGTATAATCGTTTGTAACTGCATTGTTATTTTTTGCAACAACATTGCCAAGTGTTGTAAACGCATTGCCGTTTGCAGAGCGTTCAATATCATAACCCTTCATATTTACTTCGTTATAACCGCTCCACTGCACCTGTATGCCTTTGCCAAGCTGGCTTGCCCTGATGGAAGATAATGTTACCGGCAGCGTGCCCCCATGGCTAAACCCATACAGGCCCATGTTGCTGGTAAGCACATATACGCTATCCCCGTAAGCAACAAGCTTTGTAACATTCGCGCTGTCAAGCCCAACAAACTGCCAGTGCAGGCCGGCATCGCCGGTTATATATACGCCGCTGCCCGATGCTGCATTTAACGCAACTGTTATAAAGCCACTTGAGTCAATACATGCTGCAGTTACTATAGGAAAATTTGCATCCGCCGGCAATGGAATGCTTGCCCAGGTACCGCTGCCACGGTGGTATAGCGACAAGCCTGAAATGCCCAGCACATCGCCATGACCGCCTGTTAGCTGGCTGAAATAACTTATGGATGAAGGGATGCCCGCCGTATCAACCTGCCAGTTTGTGCCGGTAATGCTGCGGCGCATCAGTTTTTTGCCGCCAAAAGAGCCACCTGCATACAGGTAGCCTTTGCCATCTGAGGCTATGTTGAAAACAAAGCTATAAGCCAATACAGGAAAGCCCACCGTATCAATGGCCCATGTGCCGCCTTTGGGCTTTTGCCAAAGCTGTGAAGGTTTTGTGCCGGCGTAATATGAGTTACCTATGTGCTGTGTGCCTTTTTCATCAACAAAAAATACAGTGCCACCTACGGCTGAAAGCCCCGTTGTGTCTGGCACCCAGGTGTTGCCGCCATCAGTGCTTTTTAAAATAAACCCCGCAGCCGGTGCGTTAGGTATCGTATTATCAACAGTATAAATATCGCCAATGCCATCATCATACAGGGCAAGCCGTGGTATAAAGCCTGCAGTGGGGTACACTTTGTTCCATACCGTATCTTGCGGTTGCTGCTTATATATGCCCAGGTTATCGCTTATTAACAGCTTTCCGCCTTTTGGCTTTGCAATACCCGAAATAAACTCTGCTGAAATGCCATTATTGTTTTGCACCCATGTTTTGCCTGTATCTGCACTGATAAAAACGCCGAATGATGTTGCTGCCAAAATGGTGGTATCGCCTGTAATGGCATTTATGGCAGGCCCTGTAACAGTTGAATTGTAAATAGATGAGTCAATTATTTTCCAGGCGCCAGAACCACTGGTTTGTTTATAAATATGCTGTGCTTGCCCGGGAACGGCAGCAATACAGTAATCATTGCCAAAAATATCATCGGTATATTTTTGTGGCAGGGCTGTACCAAGGCCTGTTGAATCGGCATTCCAGCTAAGGCCATTGTCAGAACTGGTATACATGCCCCCTTGCTGCAGGCCTGCGAATATGCGGTGGTTCCTGTCAATAAAAATGCTGTACACGTTTGCAGGGCCTGTATAGCTGCTTATTTGGTTAAAACCAACCGTATTGGCATTTTGCTTAAACAGGCCCTGGTTAGTGGCTGCATAAACGTTTTGAGCGCTGTCTACATCAACCCCCTGCACATGTGCGCCGCGCAGCCCCGCCGAATCAACCTGCCAGGCTGTAGAAGAATCTTTTGTAACCCATAAATGGTTTGACGTAAGCACATACACATCGTCGCCCAATGCCTGCTTCCATGACACGCTTCCTATTTCACCAATTTGCCGGTAAGCTGATGAAGCAGCATAATGGGTGGAGCTGCGATTTATCTTTACCGCATAAATGCTGCCTTTGTTAGTTAGCACCAATAAAATTTTGGTTGCAGTTATTGTGCTTGTTGTATCGTGGCCTTTAACAGTTTGTGTTGTATCACT
Source organism: Bacteroidota bacterium (assembly GCA_013285915.1). Taxonomy (GTDB): domain Bacteria; phylum Bacteroidota; class Bacteroidia; order Chitinophagales; family Chitinophagaceae; genus JABDFW01. The sequence goes on along the minus strand of JABDGS010000006.1, from coordinate 68,575 downwards.
GTGCGTTTTAATACCTATTTGCTGGATGGATTCCCCGTCCGGCGTGGTATATGCAAGGTCAAACTCCTGGCCAAGAAAATTGCCTGCGAGATAATAAATATGGTTTGCGGTAGCAACAACCGGGAAAAGATAATCATTCGGCACTGACAGGGTTCCATTGAAATAAACATTTTTAGTAAAGCCGGTATAAAAGGCGCCTATAATATTTTCGCCACGCACCTCCTTTGCATAAACGGTTGGGGTAACTTTTTGGGCAAAAGGTTTTTGTATAAAACTGAACAAAGTAATAAACAAGAATAGTGAATGGGTGTAAAATTTTTTCATGGTAGCATTGTTTTGGGCTTGTAAAAAGGGGAAATCAGGTATTAGTTTTTTTCAAAGCTAACAAAGCCTGTAAAACAAACCAATGCCATAAATATGGCATAAGCAGTTACATAACCCGTTAAACCCGGGAAATATAACTGCTTTGTATTACATAAATATAGGACGCCGCCCGCTGGTTATTGCGCCGCTACTGTTTTGTTATAAATATGTTTGGTACCCTTAAGCGTAACCCAGTATATACCTTTTGTAATATTTTGTATGTTTATACTTATTGCGGCATTGCCGCCAGGGTGGCTAATGCTGCGCGCGTACAACAGTTGCCCCGCTGCGCTGTATACTGATAAAGTATATTTACCTGCTTCAACATTATTCAACTGAACATTAATCATCTTATTAACAGCCGGGTTAGGAAATACTTCAATGCCTGTTTTGTTGCTGGTAATATTTACCTTAACCACCCCGCTGTATTGGGCACCCCCATCTTTATTATTAGCTTTTATACGGTAAAAGTTATCGCCGTTAAATGGCGATGCATCAAAAAGGCTGTATTTGTTTTCACTGTTGTTTATGCCTTTTGCAGGTATGCTGCCAATTTTTATAAACTGGTTGCCGTTGGCAGATTTCTCGACCTCATAGCCGCTCATATTTATTTCGTTGTAGTCGCTCCACTCAATCTGTATGCCTTTATCGAGTGGGTAAGCCCTAACTGAAGACAATGTAACAGGTAATGCAGATTGATGGGTAAAAGCATAAATGCCATCATGCTCGGTAATAGCATAGGTGGTGTCACCATACGAAACCAGTGCTTTTATGCCCTGCCCAAAAAGGCCATTTGTGCCTACACTGTCTAAGCCTGCCAACGTCCATGTTTGACCTGTATCCCTGGTATAATAAACTCCAAAAGGCGCATAAGAGGAGTATTTGTTTAAATAGAATGCTGCATATATGTAGCCGCTTTTATCCTGCGACACAGCAGCAACGTATAGACTGTAAAAAGTATTGCTTGGTGGTAATGGAATTGAGTGCCATTTATCTGCGCTTCTGCGGAATAGTTTACCTGAATAATTGATATTTGTGTATACGAATACATGTTTGCCCGAACTGGCCATTCTTGGGAAATAAGAATAGGAAGATGGAATGCCGGCAGTGTCTAATGCCCATGTACCGCCTGCAACAGGCCTGCGCTTAATGGCGCCGCCACCTGCACGCCCCGTAGCATATATATACCCCCGGCCATCTGTACCTAATGCAAATATTGATGATGCATTATTAAAGCCGGAGGTATCAACCTTCCACGTACCGCCGTTACTTTTGGATTCAACAAATGCCTGGGAACTTGAAAAAAAATGCTGGCCGCCGGTTTCATCCACAAAAAAATTACCAGCGCAATTTGGCACGTTATACAAGCCTGCGGTATCTAATTGCCACGTATTGCCGTTATCGGGACTTTTTATTACCGGGTAAGTGGTGTAAGACTGGTTAATATATGGATCTAAAGTATATAAATTGCCCACCGAGTCCTGGAAAAGTGGTGGCTTGGTTAAATAGCCATTTACAGGGTAGGTTTTGTGCCAAACACTGTCGCCTGCATTTAAATAATGAAGCCCTAAAATATTGCCAGCAAGGTATCGGCCGGTTTTTGTTTTGGCAAACCCTGAAAAAGAATTTGTTGGCAGCCCTGTGTTATCTGAATGCCATGTTGTGCCTGAATCGGTACTTATAAATTTGCCAACGGAGGTGGTTAAGAATAAAATGTCGCTGGCAGACAGTTTGTTTATGCTAAAGGGGTAGCCGCCTATTTTGTTATACAGGCTTGAGTCTGCCAATTGCCAGGGACCCGTACCATGTGGCGACCTGTACACATGGTAAGTTGCTGTTGCAAATTCAAAGCCTATCTGTGTAATGGCGTAAAGATTACCGTAAACATCGCCAGCAAAGCCGATAATACTTGTTTGCCCGTCAAAATTTAACCCGGTTGTATCTGTCTGCCATGTTAAACCCCCATCAGTGCTTATATTGCAAATTTGATTATTAAGTCCCGCATTGTCCCCTACCAGTATCCTGTTTTTTCTGTCAATAAAAATAGCGGTTGCATTATGGGTAGCGCCACCTGGATAATTGTTGACCGGAGCCCATACATCGTTAACAGTATCCTGTTTGTACACCCCTTTGGTTGTAGCAGCATACAAATAAAGCAAGCTGGTATCCATGGCCATATCGTTAACGGTATATGTGGCTGTACCAAGGCCAACGGAATCAACAAACCATGTTTTACCATTGTTATGCGTACCGAAGATGTATTGGCCAAGCACATATATCCCATCGCCTTCAAGTTTGTGGAATGTTTCTATGCACTGGCTGCCGGTGCCGCCAGTACAGGTAGATTTAAAATCGTAGGGATTCACCTGTACAACGGAGGGGTTACGGGGGTCAACTATTATCAAAATGGTATCAGTTCCCTCATTGCTTGCAGCAAGCGCTGCATATTGATATACGCCTAAATAGGGAGGCCCTAATTTTTTATATTTAGTGCCATCTAAAAAAATAGAATATCCATCAGGTATATGGTCAATCCCTGTTTCCGAAAGATCGTTTCCGTTGTGTTTAACATACGATATAAACCCTGGTTCGGCATCAAAAGCAACATAATTTGTAAGTCCGCCACCTTCAAGAATTACATAAGTTCCGGCCCCACCCAAACCGGCAGGTTTTTCACCAAGCAAGTTTGCAAAAAACTTTCCAATCTCAACAGGCGCATTTTCCTGCGCATATAAATAATTTGATAGCCCGGCAAATAAAATGATGAACAGGTACAATTTTTTCATAAGCACGCTTTAAAGCAAAGCTACTTATGCATTAAACGCCAGTCAATTCCACGAATATGGGATGAACAAATTGCAGGTTGCAGATTTCGGATTGCAGATTTAGATGCAGGATACTTATCAGTGATTGAAGTTGACTACCAATTCACGATTGACGACTCACGATTCACGAAATAACAACACCGCAACATACAGTATCAAATTATTTTATGCTGCAACGCCTTTGCAACTGCTTCACCCATATTGTGCACGTGCATTTTTGAGTAGATGTGTTTAATATGCTGTTGAACAGTATGCACGCTTATATTCATTTCTTTTGCGATCATTTTATAGCTGTTGCCTTTTGAGAGCAGCGCCAGCAACTCTTTTTCACGTATGGTAAGCTCCATTCCAGTTGCACCTGCCGATGAAGCAGGGTGTTTGAATTGCTGAACAACACGCCGCGCAATTGCCGCGCTCATTGGGCTGCCACCGTTATGCACCTCCTGTATAGCATCCAATATTTTAGCGGGTTGCGTGCCTTTTAATATATAGCCTGATGCCCCGTTACTAAGGCATTGAAAAATATTTGTGTCGTCATCAAAAACGGTGAGCATTATTACTTCAGTTGCAGGGCTATATTTTTTCAGGCGTTTAACGCCTTCAATGCCATTGGTACCGGGCATCTCAATATCCATTACAACCACATCCGGGTATTCATTAAGAATATTTTCTTCAACATCGCTGCAGTTAATATGCGACCCCGCAAGGGTAAAACCAGTCATGCCACTTACCAGTACGCAAAGGCTTTCGCGCAGCAGTTCATTATCCTCGTATATGCTTACCCTTACAGCCATGTAAGTAAAGTAATTTTAAATTTAACTGCAAACATCAGCAATTAACGTTAACAACGCAATGCCATATTTATGTTACAGGTATTTCAAGCCTTATCGCGGTGCCCTTGCCTTTTTCGCTTTGTATATCAACTCTTGCCTTTAATTGTATGGCACGCTGCTGCATATTTTTAAGCCCGTTACCCATTTTTACTTCGTTTATATCAAACCCAACTCCATTGTCTTTTATACACAATACCAGCTTATTAAGTGTACGGTAAATTTTAATTTCGGCAAATGTGCTTTGCGAGTATTTTGCCATGTTATTAACAGCTTCTTTAAAAATTAAATACAGGTCGCGCCGTTTTTGCATTGACAGTTTAATACTTTGCAAATGTTCCCCCGTTTCAAAAGTATAATCAATATTACTGTTCTCCAGCATCTCGGCTGTGTACTCCTGCATGCGTATAAACATATTGCCCAGCATATCGTTCTCGGGGTTAATGGTCCATACAATATCCCGTATGCTGTCCATAACCTGCTGCGATTCTGCTCCAATTTTTTTTATTAATTCGCTGCTGCGGACCGGGTTTTTTTCAAGGGAGTCCTTTGCAATACCCGTCATTATGCTTATGCTGCTTATTGACGAACCTATATCATCGTGCAGGTCGCGCGCAATGCGGTTACGCACCATGTGCATTTTTTTAATTTGGGTTATGCGATAGTAGTACCATGCATAAAATAAACCTATAACTGCCGCGCAAATAAGTACAATAAACCACCATGTTTGATAATACGGCGTTGCAATAATTACCTGCAGGGTTTTAATGCTGTTTCCCCACGTGCCGCTGCTGTTGGCCGCCCTTACCTGCAGGGTATATTTACCCGCTGGCAAATTTGCATACCTGGCAAATCCTGGGTTTGTTGTTGTTATCCAGTCATGATCAAACCCCTGCAAATGGTATTGCAGGCTAACAGATGAAGGGCGCATAAATTCAAATGCCGAGAAATTGAATGATACCGTGCGTTGCGCATACGGCAGGCTTACAACAGCGTTGTTTTCCACGGTGTTAACTCCATAATAACGCTCATCGTTAACATTCAGAGAGGTTATTTGTATTGGCGGAAAAGTGGTGTCTTTTTTTACCGACGCAGGTTGAAAAACATTTAACCCGTGTATACCACCAAACCATATTTCACCGGTTTTGCATAATACGTAGGCATTTGTATTAAACTCGTTACTCTGCAAACCATCATCCGTGGTGTAGTTGGTAAATTTTTCAGCCAGCGTATCAAACCTGCTTATACCCCTGTTGGTACTTAGCCAGAAAGTTGAACTGCCGCCGGGCAGTAAACTGTAAACTGTGTTTTCGGGCAACCCATTTTTTACCGTAAACAGTCTGTAGGCAAATGACGGTGCTGCAAGTTTTACAACCCCTGATGAAGTTGCTATCCACACCGTGCTATTATGCTGATAGTATGCCTTAATATATCCGTGTACAGGCAGCATTACCGGGTTGCTATAAATGTAATTGCCACGCGGCTTATACACACGAATGTTTCCATCAACATCGTTAACGTAAACATTATTGTTATTGTCAACAAAAAAAACAGAGAGATTATTTAATACATTTTTTATGTTAGTAGTAGTGTAAGAAAAATTATTACCGCTGCCAGTTAAAACTCCGATTGAATATTTATTGTCAATAAAATAAAGAGTGTTATCATGCGCTAAAAAAAGGTCGTGCGCAAAAGGTTGTGTGCTACCGGAGAATACCCGTACAAAGTTTTGCTTTGCAGTATCGTAAAAATTCAACCCGTCATCAACCACCCAGATTCGTTTTTTATTATCAACCAGTATTTTTTCAATTGACGCAAACTTTCTGCCGGTTTTATCACCGCTGTATTGCGCTATAATTTGCCGTTGTGCATTAAAACGGTACACGCTGCCCGTGTAAGTACCGCACCATACATTGCCTGAAGAATCCTGTGCAAGCGCACGCACAAAATTGTCAAGGCCTTTTTCCTTAGCTTCTTTATCACCCAGCAGGGCGGCAAATTTCTGTTCCCCTTCATTAAAATAATCCAGGCCCCGGGCAAATACGCTGAACCATATATTGCCCTGGCGGTCAGCAAAAAAAATATTTATGGGGCCATTTTCGTCTACACTTTTTATGTCGGTTGCATCGTGGCTATAATGGGCTATAAATGTTTTTGTTATTATATCAAACTTCCACAAACCAAATTTTTCACTGCCAAGCCAAAAAATATTGCCAATCTTCACCATGCTGCTGAATGAGATTTCTTTTTGCGCCGGTGGTGTGTAAACATGGTTTGCACCATCTTTAATGTTGTAAGATGCAAGCCCAACTGAGGTTGCCGCCCACAAGGTTGAATCCTTTAAACATGTAAAGCCATTAACAAAAACAGTATCGGCATTTTTTTTATCAGCCTTAAACACAATTGTATTGCTTTCAATTCCATTTGCTGAAGAGTTCCACAACAGCAGCCCCCGCCTGCCAGGAGATGGCACACAAAATCTTCGGCCTTTGCTTTCCGCGTCCAGCAAGCGATAACGTAATCCGTCTTCAAAGTTAATTGCAAAAAAAATTTTCAGCCTATCGTCAAAAATAAAGTACGGGTTATCGCCCACCACGGCAAGTATATTGCCATCGTTTAATTTTATAATTTGCCACTCAACATGCGAGGTTGACGATGACGGAACACGCGGAAACGCATAGAAACTAAAATTGTCGTTCGCACCATCATAAATATTCAGGCCCCTTTCAGTAAGCACACAAACCTGGCCAAGGCCATCTGAATTAATAGCGTATACATGGTTGCCATGTAATGAAAAACTGTCGTTGGCATCACTTTGATATGTTTTACATTTAATACCGTCAAACTTGCAAAGGCCGGCTTCAGTACCAAACCACATAAAATTGTTTACATCCTGGAACATGCAATGCACAAGCCCTGAAGGCAAACCATTATCAACAGTAAGGTGATGGAAAGTGATGTTTGTTTGTGCCTGCGTTATGGTGTAAAAGCAACAGAACAAGATAATACAATACCTGCAACGTTTAATGCTGGCAGGCAATATATTATTTGTTTTAAAAGGGCACATATTGTGCAGGCATACTTTTGGGTGAATATAAGTATTTTAAAGATAGGTCAACCGCTTATACCCATCTAATTAACAACACGTTTTGTGCCCTGTGGCCTGGGCAAATTCAGCAATTTTCAATAACTACGGTTTTATTTAGAAGCTGTATTTTTATATCAAATAATTTTTTATGGCACTTAGCATGGCGCAAAAACTGCGCTTAAATGATGGTATTACCATTTTACCTGTAAATGCCCCCGATGGTTTTGCCGCTGAAATAAGCCAAATTGCGCCAGGCGTAAAAGTAGCAACAAAGGCAAAGGACTACAGCCAGGTTCATTGGTTTGTAAAGAACAGGGCAGAAATGGAAAAAAGCCTTGATAAAGCGCTTGGCTTGTTGAAAGACGACGTAGTGTGCTGGATATATTATCCAAAGGGTACATCAAAAATTCAGACGGACCTTACGCGCGACAAGGGCTGGGACAACCTGATGAAACATAACCTGCAGTGGATAAGCCTTATTTCGTTTGATGATACATGGTCTGTATTCGGGATGCGGTTGCCAAATGATGCCGATAAAAAAAAAGAAGCCAAGCCAAGGGAAAGGGAAATATTTAATTATGCCGACCCTGCAACCAAAACCATTAACCTGCCCGACGACCTTGCAAAAGCGCTGAAGAAAAGCAGGGATGCATCGTTATTTTTTGAATCCCTTTCTTTCACCAATAAAAAAGAATATGTTGAATGGATTGTAACTGCCAAGCGCGAAGAAACCCGTACCGAGCGTGTTACCGGCACTATTGAACGATTAGTGAAGGGATGGAAAAATCCAAGAAACCAGTAAGCGCTTTAAATACAAAACACTCAATATTCAATGCTCAATATTCAAAGAAAAACAGCCCGGCGGTATCGTATTGTTTTTTATTTGAATATTGAGTGTTAAGCATTGATTATTGAGTGTTTACTTGTAACTACGAGCATCTAAACTTCAATCATTCTATTGCGCTATCACCGCAACAGCAAATGGTTTCAGCGTTATTTCTGTTCCATCAATGGTTGTTTGTACCGCTGGCCCCTCTCCCGTTGATATATCTACAACACTCATCTTCGCGCCTTTTAACCCATCGGGTAAAGTTATTTTTATTTCACGGTTGCGTTTGTTCACAATAAGCATCCTGTTACCTTGTTTTGTTTTAAAACCCTGCGCCATTATATCTTCACTATTAATACCGGTTTGTACCAATGCATCGCCGGTGCCAATATTATCATGTATCAATTTCAATACCCAATAGCGCGCATTGGGCTTACCATTTTCCCAATCAATCATGCTTACGCTGGGAAATTGGGTTGGGTAACCCACCAGTTGCGACTCCCCTATTACATCAATACCAATTTTTGTTAATTCAACATACAGGTATGCATACATTGCGCCGGATAAATTCCAGTAGGCAGGAGCGATTGGCTGGTCTTCATTATGCAAAATACTGCCTACTTCATTGATAGTTGTTTTTGTTTGCGGCGAGAGTCTTTTGCGAATGCTTTCGATATAACGAACGCGGTTAATAAAATTATCGGCCCTTTCAAAATAGGTGTATTGCATATCATTAATGGTTTGCCCCGGTATACTTGTTGCGTAAAAATGATACGAGATCATATCAAGGGGAATGCCTGGCTTATGATGGGCATGATTTAAAAAATACTCATACCATTCCGGGTTATTTTCAAACGCCAGCGATATGCCCACAAATTTTGTAGTAGGTGATACCTTTTTCATCGCTATTACTACTGCATCATATTCCTTAGTGTAATATGCCGGCGAGGGGTTGTGTTCAAGGTCTGGCTCATTAAAAACCTCCCAATAGGGAATATCGTAATGATAACCTGACGAATGAACTTTGCCAAATTCATCGGTAAAACCACCCTTAGTGTACCAGCTATACAAACGTGCGTAATAATCGCCAACCTGTTTTCCTGTACTGTCTTTAAGTTCGCTGCCCTGGGTATAATCCCACGTTACCTGCCCGGGATCATCGGGGTAGGTAACTTCTTTTTCCGTTTTAAACATCCAGGCCGGTATAGTGCTAAAATTTAGTACCACGCTGTGGCCTTTTGTGGCTTCTAAAAAATCAATGGTCATTGGGTCAATAACCGTAAAATCCCACGATGTCTTACCGTTTGCAGGCGGCTCTAATTCAGCTACACCAAGCCTTGGATAGGGCAGCCATGGAACATAACGAACATAGTCTGCGCCAAGATCTTTTAACGCCTGAAAAGATTGATCGTGAATGGAAGTACCCCCGCGCAAGGGTGGATTTACCACCACTTGTAACGTAGGTGTTGATTTAGAAATCATCACCTGTTTATCCCACTGTACATCAAGTTTTACCTGTGCATATACACCGGCATTGAACATTAATGTGAACAATGCAATGACAAAAAATTTTCTCATTCTCATATAGCAATATATTTAAAGTTTTTAGCGCTTCTATCCCGCATCTTATTTTAAATCTGCACAACCTGCATGCCTAACAGGTTTCCTAATTTTATTATTTTACCGGCAATATGCCCAATGCCCACAGCACAATGGTGTGCAGGGCCATGAGCGTTCCACTCATTTACAAAGCGTCTTGCGCTTATGCTGAATTTATACCGGCTGTTTGTGTTGCCAATCTGCAATATTGGGCCGCTTACAGATTCACCTTCTGCACAAAGCAACATTAATGTTCCATCTTTTTTCTGCACTACCGAAAGCAATGTAACAGGACCATTTTTTACTGACATCTCTATTGACAGACCGTTACCTACTTTGCCATGGTATACCTGCAACGGGCGCATTTTTGTTTTGCCTTCTGCAATTGCAATATGCCCGGGGCCATCGTGCCCCATCAACACAACATCGTCTTTAAAATCCATTGCATAATATTCAGTGAACGAACCGCCTGCATTAAAGATGTCCATTATCTTCATGGCCTGCACATTCTTTATTTCATACTCACCGGCAACGGGAATATGCTTTGCAGTTAACAGTGAAGCCCCCGGAATGATCGAGCTGACGGTGTCTTCATTATCATTAACGCCGGTGCCCTTATAATAATATGCTAATGAGCCAAGCTGGTATTTGTTTACCAGCTCATCCAGCGCAGCAGAAGTTTTAGCGGCACGTTGCAGTTCTTCTTCGGGGCAATCCGGCTGAATATCAAAATGATCGTGAAAAGCTTTTATTTTTTGCTGAACTGTTTCGTTTGAAATGGTTCGTCTTATAGCCGAGAGTTCATCCACTTCAATAATTTCAATATGGCCGCCGAAATTTACCAGTTGTTGTGTAAAATCGCTGTAAATATCCAGCATGCCGCTGTAATAATGGCCCATAACACCAAGCCGGTTGTGCGCCATTGTATGCTTTACAAGAGCAGCTTCAATCCACTCTTTTATTTCAGGCCAGCATTCATCACTATCATCGTTTAACACGCCTATTACCTGGTGAAATTGTATACCAGCCCTGTTAAACACGTTAGCTATTTCGGGCACCGGGCATGCGCTGCAATATGCCAGCCATTCGCCTGTCATAGCAGTACGGTCAGTCATTGCGTTAAATGCGGCGTAGTCAATGGCGGCTTCAGGCGAAAGGTTTAATATTATCACCTGCACTTTTGCGCGCTGCACAACCGGCAACACTGTTGACGATAAAGCATAAGTAGTTACATACAAAAAGATCAAATCCACATCTGCCTGTCTGAACTGGTGGCCTGCCTGCATAGCCTTTTCGGGTGAATCAATCAGTCCTATATTTATTATTGCAGCACCAGGGTATTGCAATTTTTTGGCAACTATATCAATATACCCTTCCAGCCTGCTTTTAAGGCCTGCAAACTGCGGCCAGTAAGCATCTAAGCCAATACCAAATAATCCTATTTTTAGTGAGAAAGTGTTTAACATGCTATATGGCATTTACTGCAAAGGGCATGCTTTAACCAAAGCAATCGTATTATGGCAGGCGCATCCCGTGTAAATGTAAAGCAAATAGCATGTTAACTATCATGTACCATCCTGCAAAAAGGTAAAAGGCCCTGCAGTTAGCAGAAGCCTTTTATTACCAAACACCCTTAGCCGCTAATTATTTATATAAATGCCATAGCTGGAAGTTGTGCCGCCATACCTTACGCTATAACCAGCTTTCTTTACATATTTTGCTTTGAATTTTTTAAGCAGTTCCTCAGATTGCAGTTTACCGTTAACTATAAACTCATCCTCGTTTAATATAACTTCTCTTATACCTGCTTTATTAGCAACAATATGTTCGGCTATAATATCACTTACCAGGCTGTCTGCTATCTTCCTGTCTTCTTCGGCCTGTTTGCGGTCAAGCTCGGCTTGCTTGCGGTCTTCAACAGCCTGTGCCTGGTCACGCACTGCCTGCTGGCGGTCAAGTTCAGCCTGCTTCCTGTCCTGGTCTGCCTGCATCCTGTCACGCTCTGCCTGCTTACGGTCTTCAACGGCCTGCTGCTGGTCTTTTACTGACTCCTGCCTCTCAACTTCAGCCTGCTGCCTGTCTTTTTCTGCCTGTTTGCGGTCTTCCTCAGCCTGCGCCTGGTCACGCACCGCCTGTTTGCGGTCTTCTTCTGCCTGTACCCTGTCTAAAGCCGCCTGTTTACGGTCTTCCTCGGCTTGTATCCTGTCTCTTTTTATTTGTTCTTTTAGTTTAGTTACAAGGGCATTATACAGATAAAAACTATCAGCCGGTATTTTATGATTATTTATGTACAATTCTGTAAGCTTGTCTGAGGATAAGGTAAATTCGTACCTTATATGATTTTCGCAATAAGTAACCGTAGTTTGCGGCGGGTTTACCGTGCTGTCGTCATCAAAATACATATAGGTACTGCTTGTATTGCGCGACTCATAAGCTAATTTGTCGCCTTGTTTTTTTTGTGCGTTTGCTGATAATGCGCTCACTGCTATTATCAATATTGCAATGCTTTGCTTTAAAAATGTTGTTTTCATTTTTTTTGTTTTTGTGGTTACATTATGGGCAATAACATCCTGTTTCACTGCATCGTGATCGTTTTCTATTGCCCGGTTTTAGTTGGATAAAAATTGCTGCCGCTAAAAATTATAAGTGCGCACCTTACAATACCTGCGGGTTATGTTTGTTGTGGTTGTTTTGCGATACAGAAATTTTATTGTTTGTTGCTGGTTGTCCTTTTTCTTTTTCAGCCTGTATCCTGTCGTTTTCTGCTTGTTGACGGTCAAGCTCGGCCTGCTGACGGTCTTTATCTGCTTGTATCTTGTCAAGCCTCGCCTGTTCCTGGTCTTTAACCGCCTGTAGCCTGTCTGCCTCTGCCTGCTGCCTGTCCATCTCTGCCTGTTTACGGTTTTCTTCAGCTTGCAGCCTGTCTGCATCAGCCTGTTGTTTTTCTGTCAAGGCAGCCTTTTCATTATTTTTTGAATCTTCCTCAAATACCTTCACGCCATCCTGGGTTATCACTTTACTATACTCTTCATAAACAATATGTTTGCGCGTTCTTGGTGCGGTGCCGGAGGCAATCTTATCCGCAGTGCTAACATCATCCAATTTGTAGGTTGTTTTAGAGGTCAGCTCAATTTTAGCTGCGGGCAACGAAAGCACGAACTGTTGCTGTACTGTTTTTGTTTTTGCTGCAGCTATTTTTCCGGCAAAGCCAGTGTTTGTAACAGCTATTGATAAACCCGCCAGCAAAACAAAGCTTGAAAGAATAAATATTTTCTCCGTCACGTTCAGTGTCTTATTACGGTCGTTAATAATACGTGATACCCTTTGTAAAAGCTGGTTCTTTTTTGCCGGAAAAGCAGTGGTATAGCTATTAGTATGCAATGCATGCTCTTTAAAACTTATAAGTGCCTGTATAAACTGCTTTTTACTTTTTGTTTGGGCTACCGCAACGTCATCACAGCAACTCTCCCGCTCTTCACGTATCACTGAAGACATCCATAGCAGCGCGGGGTTAAAGAAGAACACATTTTCAGCCATTACCTGTATAATATTTATAAAGTAATCGTTGCGGCGTATATGCGCCAACTCGTGTAGCAGCACCGCCTCAATTTCGCCTGCGGGCAAACTGGTTAACAGGCCAAGGGGTATAAAAATAACGGGCTTTAAATGGCCTATAACTACCGGTATCTTTACAATTTCCGACTCAAGTATTACCACCGTTTTCTTTAGCTGTAACTGGCTGCAAAGTGCCGCTATTTTATTTTGCCAGTACTCCGCAGGCTTATGTGTTTTGTGGTGGCGCACACGCTGGCTGTACACCAAACCGGCCATCATTTTTACACATTTGGCAACAAATACAAGCATCCAGGCCATTAAAACAAGTGAGGAGTTGGCTGAGAAATAGGCATTGAACTTATTTAACCATACCTGCAGAACACTTTCCGTTGGTAACGCACCCGCTGCTTGCTGGCCGTCGGTTTGTACCAGAGTGCTGTTCAATTGCCAGATGAAAGTTGTCGTGCACGTTGCAATAAACAGCATAAAAAGTGCGCATACTATATTATACCGTAATGCCGCTGTACTTTTTTTGGTAACCATAAGTACAACACCTGTAATAATGGTAAACAGCAGCCCCTGCCACAAGGAGTGTATCAGCATCCAGCAAAACGCTTCTGCTGCTTTGCCTGCCAATATGCTATTTAAAAAGGCGTGGTGCATAATACAATCTTTTAGTAAGGGTAAACTTATTATTACCTGCGTTTGCTTAAAAGGTTACAATTTATTTAATAATGCTTTTACTTTTTCCAGTTCTTCACGGCTTGTTTTGTCGTTACCTAATAAAGCCATCATCATATTACTAACCGAGCCCTCGTACATATTATCCACAAAGCGCTCCAGCATAGCGCCTTTGGTTTTATCTTCTTCAAGTGCGGGCCTGTAAATATGTTTCATATTGGTTTCGTCGCGCAGCAGCATGCCCTTTTCCGTCATAACCTGCATAAGCTTAAGGGTTGAGGTATATTGTATGGCCTCAGCTTTTTGCCCGTTTAATACGTCATGCACAAAACGAACAGTTTGCGGCCCTTGCTTCCACAATACCTGCAAAACCTCCAGCTCACTTTTGGTAGGTGCTGCATCTTTACCAATATCCTGCTTATTCAATTTCATGACACTAAGGTACGATTAAAAACGTACGTGCAAAATATTATTTACCCTTTAAGAATTCTTTAACAATTTACATCTTCGCAAGCCGCTGCTTTTAAAACCGTGAGCCGTCAATTAATTTGTAAAGCCAAATGCCGCACAATTGTAGCCATTTTATAGCCAATCCACGCCACTTTAAAAACAATAACTACTTCATTATCTGTACATTGCGCTTGCCGAAGCCTCATATTATTATTTTTTAAATACCAGCGTTGCCCTATAGTTTGCGGTGTCTTTGTTATGAGCAATGAGCCATCAACCTTGAACTTTCCTTTTATATTTAAACTCCTCCGCGATAACTGAATACTGAAAACCGGAAACTGGAAACCTTCTTCCTATACATATATATAAAAACCGCTGTTTTGTCCGCTAAAATCTTGAATTAAATTTTACTTAACGCTGCAAAAACTCCAGGTCAAAATAATAATCTCCCGGGTCGTTTGGGTTTATATAAATAAACGTCTCAGTGTACTTTAAAAGGGCATACCGCAAGCTGTCCGGAGAAGTATATATAACAGCACTATAATATTTTTTAATACTGCCGTCTGCATTTTTATAACGGTATAAAAGCGCAGAAGCGGTGCTGCCACTTTTTTCATTATAATTTCCTGGGTAAACAGAGTCAATTATATCAATTCTTGACGGTATTGAGCTTGCGTCGTCATCGTTAACAACATCATGGGAAATAACTTCGCATTCATCAAGCTTTACTTTTATTTTAATGGGTGAACCTTTTAATGCGCTGTTTGACGGCGGCTTAACATCCCTTTGCTTTTTTATTTTAAAATATGCACGCAGCAAAACGATAGACATACCAACAAGAAACAGGATTATTAAGGGAAGATTAGATTGAAATGACGCGCTGATATGTATAAAGGTCTTAGTTATAAGCAACTCATCCAAAGGCCGCATTCTATACTGGCCAAAAGCAGTTGTTGAAGTAGTCGATAATAAGATGCAAATAATTTTGTGCATAAGTGATAAGAAGAGTTTTATATCACAATAACCTGGCATGTTTGGCACTACAGCCAAATATAGGTAAAAAGGCTGCTTCCTTTCGTTATAATATGAGTGAACAAAAGTAATGCCTTACAATAACAGTGTATATTTTATTACCCTTACCTACGGCGTTGGCACCTTCTACAGGTTAACTGCTTTTCTTAATCTGCCTTTTATACAAATGCTTTGCAATAAAATAAACTATTGCATATAACAGCAGGCCTGCCGGTATGCCGGTTACAAACCACCCGCCTGTTGCAAGCAGCGCCACACCAAATAAGCTTCGCAGTGCAGTAAAAAATCCTGTGCTGAACGCATGCCGCATTGCGGCAAAAGAAATGACCGTGGCATTGCCCCCGAATAAATAATGGCCTGTGCGCGTATAAGGCACAAACAGTATTATTTGCAGCGGCAACACTGCATAATTAAATACCATCATTATGCTCATACTAAGCTTTAACCGTAATGCCGCAATAACAACAAATATAGTGGGGAGAATGATGAACGGGAACAAGCCAAATAAAACCCCAAGGGTTATACCCATTGCCAGTTTATGCGGAGATGATGCACTGCTGGTAAAAATATGCAGCAGGTGTTTAAGCTTTACCGGTATGGCCACGGTTAACATACATTGCGCTGCAAAGTTAATCACGCCTAAAAGCCTGTACCCATGTTGCATATTAAATAATTGTGCAGGCAAGGTTAAGCAAATGTTACAGGTGGCACTGCTGCCACCGGTCTTCACATATTAACATGCCTGCACAATGTTGTTACCGCTTGCTTAAAATATCTCTACTTAATTTTAAACCTCAATCCCGCATACCACATTCTGCCGAATGTTGGCCCCCAAACTATCGAACCATCAAAATAATGCCCGAAAGGGTTGGCCGCATCTATCAACAACTGTTTTTGATAAAAATTATTCAGGTTTTCCACGCCAATATATACGTCCCAATTGCTAAGCGATTTGCTTACCTGCGCATTCATAGTTACAAAAGCCGGGCTATAGGTTTGCCATTGGTATGCTGCCGGGTTATCGCCTGAATAAGGCAGCCGCTTTTGGCCTGTTAGCTGCACGGTATAATCAAACTTCCACTTATTGGCTGTTTCATAATTAATATTCGCAAATGCACGTTGCTTTGCTACAAGTGGCCTTTGTAATAACTCGTCATGATATGTTGTTTTAACATCAAACAAGCGGTAAGCCAACCTAACATCCAGGTGTTTTACCAATTCATAATTCACTTCTGCCTGCAGGCTGTTTGAATATGATCTGCCCTGCAGGTTATAAAAACTTATTTGCTGCGCACTTTTTTCAGCATCTGCTACAACCTGGTTTTGAAAATCGGTACGGAAGAAATCAAGCGTTATATTTCCCTGCCTTGATGCCAGCATAAATTTTTGGTCAAGGCTTATTCCTTCATTCCATGCTATCTCTGGTTTAAGGCCGTAGGCACCACCGGCATTTGTTGACAGTATATTTACCGTTCTGCTGCTTACAAACCAGCCTAAGTTTTCTGCAAAAATATTCGCGGTGCGTTCTCCCCTGCCGCCGCTTATGCGAATAGTAGTGTTTTTAAATGGCTGGTATCGTGCATTAAGCCTGGGTGTAACAAAAGCGCCGTACAGGTTATTGTCATCCGCCCTTAACCCGGCCACAACATTAAACTTTGTACTGGCATCCCATGTATACTCAAAAAAAGCGCCGGGCACTATTTCTTTGCGCTTGTAATTAACCGTATTAAATGTTTCGTTGTAGTTATCATATACAAAACTTAGCCCTGTTCTGAATTTGTGATTGGTATTGCCAATGATAGATTGATAAATGAGGTTGCCGTAAAAGTTTTGCTGTTTTGCATTATAAGCTGTTAATCCAAAATAATCATTTTGATTATCAGTGTATGCGGCAAGTTGCAAGCCAATACTTTTATATTTTTTCTGCGGAAACACGTAGCCAATTTTGCCAAAGGCTTCGTACCGTTCTGTATTAAGGCCAACGCCATAATGGTTTGTTGTAAATTTATCTGTTGATGGATTAAAATCTAACTGCCCTCCTGTTTTATTATCTTTCAGCAGCTTAAAACCAAACTGTGCCAGCAGTCCTTTATTGTTATCATATTTCCAGCGGTTAAGTAAAGTAAACTGGTTACCCGACGGAAGGTCGCGAAAGCCATCGCGGTTTTCGTCAAGGTTTTTATTCTGCAGAAAATCATCATGCACCAGCAAAGCGGTGCTCCAATGGTTATTTACTTTATGCACAAGGTTTACATTCAGGTCTGTTTTGCCCTGGTCGTTTACATAAACATTGGTATAAAGTTTTTCTGCGGTCTCCGGTTTTTTCTCTTCAATATTTATTTGCCCGGCAATACTCTCATAACCATTGGCTACCGATCCCGTACCTTTTGTTAGCTGTATGCTTTCAATCCACGGGCCGGGTATAAAGCTTAAGCCGTTTGCAGTAGCAATGCCACGGGGCCCAGGCATATTTTCAACCGTTAACTGGGTATATATACCAGACAGGCCAAGCAGTTGAATTTGCTTGCTGCCAGTAACTGCATCGTTAAATGAAACATCAACGGATGGGTTGGTTTCAAAGCTTTCGCTAAGGTTACAGCAAGCTGCTTTAAATAATTCTTTTTCACCAACAGTTTGTGTTCGTATTGGTGTAAGTGAAGATGCGTAATACGGCTTTGCAGTATAAGTTACCGTAACGTCTTTTAGCTGCCTGCCACACGCGAGTATAATTTTCAATTGATTTTTATCGGCGATAGAAATTGTATCAGGCTGGTAGCCTGTATAGCTTATAACCAGCCTGCTGCCCGCAGATTTTTGTGGTATGGTAAACGTGCCGGTATTATCCGTCATAACACCGGTATTGTCTGCAAGCCAGTATACTGATGCTGATGCAAGTGGTTTAAAATTGCCCTTGCTGTCTTCTTCCATCACTACCCCCTGCACCATGTTAGCCGCAATGTTTGCAGGTGTTTGCTTTGTTGAATCAATAAGCAGCGTTGCCTTTTCATCAGCCTCATTTTGCCGGTACAGGCAGCAGGATGGCAGGCTGTTATATGTTGCATCTTTTGCCTTTTTGTGTTCTGTGTCATGCCCTGCATCAGCAATTCTCTGTTCAATCTTATCAAGGGTTGTTGCAGAGGGATTGTAGATGATTGACAATATTTTTGTGTCAATATTCCAGTCGGCAGATACAATTGCTTTGGTTTTTAAAGCTGCTTCAATACGATGTTTGCATTGTATACAATTGCCATATACTTTTAATGTAACAGATGTATCTTTTGTATTGTGCCCCTGCCCATATCCGCAGTACACATTTGCCAGTATGGCAACAAGTAAAATGATATATTTCATAAACTGATCTTACTAATAAAAATAGTTTGCTTAAAATGTGAATGCTTTGGTGTAAACATCCGTAAGATCAGATGCGGTAGTTACAAAACCGTGTATAAAGCGGTATTGCCGCTATTAAGGGCGGTGCATTTATTTGGTTGTGCGAAGGAGCAGGAAGCTTGCAGAGGCTTGAGGAAACATTATAATTGACAGGGCTGTAATGCGCGTCCGTTATGCAGGCTTTGCCAACATGCATTGTCGCGCCTGCCTCATGGCTGTCTGATACTTTTACAACATTTTGACGATGTTTGCAACAACCATCATCTTTTGTTGCTGATTTACCGAATACAAACGCTGAAAAGCTTGTAGACTCCAGTTTGCCGCAGCA
This sequence comes from Bacteroidota bacterium, assembly GCA_013285915.1. GTDB lineage: Bacteria > Bacteroidota > Bacteroidia > Chitinophagales > Chitinophagaceae > JABDFW01. The sequence continues at coordinate 49,605 of JABDGS010000006.1, read as the reverse complement.
ATAAAAACGGTTTACACTAATGCCCGAAACAGACATCATGTACAAAGCCGTTAGTACTATAAGCGCAGCTTTTTTCATGCTCAAGGCAAAGATATAACAATATTCCAGGTGCGTTTCTCAAACTGCCGGTTTAACAAAATTAAATGTATAAGGCAGTAACAGCACATATAACCTTTTGAGAAGAGTTAAAGTTAGCCTTACAATCGCCACACCCGCAATCTTACATTTGATAGCCCGGCCGTATTACCGGCTTTTACAACAAGTTCACCCATCCAGTTAGCTTTATCTATTCCCGTAAATTGCCATGTGCTGGTTGTTGTTTGCCTGTCTTCTTTTTGCAGTGCCCAATGCTGCCTTTTTACGATTTCTTTATTCAAACGGTCAAACAGGCTATCGGCACTTGTACCAGCCCTAACATTATATTCGCCATGCCACTTATCTTTATCCCCTTCATACGTTAATGCATCGCAATCAATTTCAAAATCAAAAAGCCGCAGTATACCCCACGCGTTATTATCAGCCAGTGAAGCCGCGGCATAGGTTGAGGTAGGATCCCAATTGTACTCTTCCATTCGTGCCACTGTAGGCTCCCAGCCACTGCCCAGCAATTTGCCTACAACATGCAGCGCGCCGTCAATGCCGGCCGTAAGCCCGGCCGTTGTAATAATCTTGCCATTATCAACAAATCTTTTATCCCTAACAACTTTAGCTGTCGGAACAAGGGCCTGAAGGCTGTCAATAAAAGACGCTGTTGTGGTAACCGTTAATCCATCTAATAACCCGGCTCTTTGTAAAAAGAAAGCCCCGTTGCATACCGACATAACAACCTTTGCAGTTTTGGTTTTTTCCTGTATCCATGTTATTAGCCTCGGGTTGTTGGCTGCCGCCCTTACTCCTGCACCACCGGGCAGAACCAGTATATCGGGCGTTGGGCTGTTATCAATGGAATAATCTGCCGTCACTTTCATATTATTAACCGTCCGCAGCATTCCCGGCTTTTCAGAAACGGTTATTACCTTAAAGGCTGGCCCAAAAACCTCGTATGGCCCTGTGTAATCTATTATTTGTACACTGTCAAAAAGCAATATGGCAGCAGTTTGAGCACCTGCAGTTTTTGCAAAGCCTGCAAAAACAACCAGCAAAAAAAATGTTTTAAAAATAGCTTTCATAAATCATAATCTTTTTTACACCACAAGATTAATGATATACTTTTTAGCCATAGGTTAAATGGGTTAATGAAGTGTAAAATGCAACTTTTAACTGCCAAATTTAAAGGTAAGTGTATTGGCAAGGCTATAGTAGAAATGTGGTATGGGCACTACAGGTTTGGCATCGTACAGTCCTGAGAATGTTAACCCCAATGCAAAATGCTTGCTTACATCAACTGAAAAGTTTACATTCATTGAAATACGTGGATTTAAAAAATCAGTAAAAGGTGCCTGGTAAAAAATAATGATGGATATATTACTGGTTTTTGTTGGGCTTCCCTCCCATTTCATATAAGTGTTGCTGCGTATTTTATACGAATGTTGCGGGGTTGGGTTAGGGGGTATTTTAGCAGAGTCAACAGCCCGGTAATCCCAAAGTTCATCCTCATAAAAAAGGCCGGTAGCAAAGGTCATTTCCCACTCCTGCCTGTGCCAAAAATTGTAACGCAGGTTGGCGCCGCCTAAATAGCGGTGTATCATACCCCGGTTCTCATCCCACTGGTATTGCACAAAGCTTTCTGTATGTAATTGCGATTTGTAATCGTGCCTCCATCTTAAATGTACATACCCTGTATTTAAAAAGCTCGTAGTACCATCGTAGGTAAACCTGTCCGACGCCGATAAAATAAACAACTCCTTATATTTTTGCAGGGATATATCAAGGTTGCTGGTACCGTCAAACAGTGTAGCTTTTTCTTTGTCTATTTCAATACCCGAAGCTGCAATACCGTTCCAAATTGCTTTTTTTTGATAGGCTGTGGTATCTATTTTATCAATATTTATTATTTGCGCCGATGCTAAAAAAGTGTCCGTCACCATTAGAACGATCACCGTCAAAATTTTATATAAAAAACGCATAGTTTAGTTTGTAAAAAATAAAGTTAAGCGAATTAGTGCCGGATGCTGCTATTTTTGCAAACAACATGTCAACATCGGTTAAACATATCGTCACGCTGATAAAAAAGGACCTTTTATTAGAGGTCAGGCAGCAATACACCTTTTACGGTATTCTGCTATATGTTGCCAGCACCATATTTATAGTATACCTCACAATGGGCCAGCCCGAGGGCCAGGTATGGAACAGCCTTTTTTGGATAGTACAATTGTTTGTTTGTGTAAACGCGGTTGCAAAAAGTTTTTTAGGCGATAGCCGGGGCCGTATGCTGTATTTTTATTCTATTGCCGGTGCTACCGATTTTATATTGTCAAAGCTTGTATTTAATATAATACTGATGCTGGTAATGAGCCTGCTTAGCCTTGGGGTTTTTATAGTGTTATTAGATAACCCTCTTACCCATTTTACCGCCTTCCTTGGTATTAGCATGCTTGGCGGTTTAGGCCTCGCCCTGGTTTTTACCTTCCTGGCGGCAATCGCTGCCAAGGCACAACAGCAAGCCGCTTTAATGGCTATTATGGGTTTCCCGGTAATTGTTCCGCAATTATTATTGCTTAGTAAAATTGCCAAAACAGCATTTGAACCCGTTATACAGGGAGGAATATGGCAAATGGTGCTCGTATTGATGGGTCTTGACCTGCTGACTGTTATATTAGCGCTTATACTTTTCCCGTTTTTGTGGAAGGACTGAGGGCGGTTCATGGTTCATAGTTGATTGTCATGGCCTAAAGCCAGAGCATATTTCGTCTTTCCAATTAGATAAACATGGCCAAATTGTAAGGAGCTGTCTCCATGAACCATGAGCTATGAACTATCAACAAACCTCCCAAACGTTAAACTTTAAACTAATTTTCTTCATAACGCCCTTTCCCCTAATTTTGCCCCGCAGAAAACGAACATACAGGTTGCACTGCACATACTCTCCCTGTAAAACAAACACGCATCATGCGCAATTACTGGTGGAAAATATTGGCCTATTTATTATTGCTTACCGTTTGCACCGAAGGTTTTTTGGTAAAGGTACCCGTGCTTGAGGGCCGCCTGCAGCAGTCCGTGCGCAATACTTTTTTCCACGTACCCATGTGGTTCGGCATGATGATATTTTTTACCGTTTCTGTTGTTTACGCGCTTTTATACCTCTACAAGCAAAAGCCCGGCTACGACCATTACGCTCTTGAATTTGCCCGTACCGGTACAGTATTTGGTATTTTAGGGCTTATAACAGGCGCTATTTGGGCAAACTACCAGTGGGGCAGCCCCTGGAGTGGTGACCCAAAACAAAACGGTGCTGCAGTGGCTATTCTTATATACCTGGCATACTTTGTATTGCGCGGCTCAATAAACGATATCGATAAACGCCACAAGATCAGCGCGGTGTATAATATTTTTGCCTACGCCATGCTTTTCCCAACAATATGGATATTGCCAAGAATGACGGAGAGCCTGCACCCAGGCGGTATGGGCGCCGAGGGTAATCCCGGTTTAAACCCCAACGATTCCGCCCCGGCTGTTACAAGTTTTATGTGGATCGGCGTTGCCGGGTGGACGCTGCTGGGCGTTTGGATAACAACTTTGCGTATTAGACTACAATTTTTAATAGAAAAAAAATTACATGGATAAGCTAAAAAGAATCGGCTTTATAATTGCCTGTTGCCTGCTTAATGTTGCCGCTATGGCGCAAAATTCACCAACAGATGACCCTAACGACTTTATGCGCAGTAACGGAAAAATATATGTTGTAGTTGCAGTTGCAGCAGTAATTATAACCGGCCTGTTTATATACCTTTTAAACCTTGAAAGGAAAATAAAAAAATTAGAAAAAGAATATAAATAACGATAGAAAATTTGCCATTTTTCGTTTTTTAAAACTCTCACGTCAATTTTAACGTAATCAACAAAAACATATATACGAAAAATATATATTTAAAAATAACAAACGTTAATTAGCAATTGCTTTAAAATTCACCTAAAAATTGCCATATATGCAGGACCAACACTATAGTTTTTTTGAAAGTGTAAACAAAAGTTTTGACAAAGCATCCAAATTCACTACCTGGGAAAGCGGGTTGCTGGAACAGATAAAAGCATGCAATGCTGTTTATCAAATGAGATTTCCCATTAAAAGGGATGATGGATCTATCGAGGTAATTGAAGCTTACCGCGTGCAACACAGCCAGCACAAAACACCTTGTAAAGGTGGTATACGTTTTAGCAATGCGGTAAACCAGGATGAGGTTATGGCCCTTGCCGCTTTAATGACGTACAAATGCGCCATAGTAAACGTGCCTTTTGGCGGTGGCAAAGGTGGTATAAAAATAAACCCACGCAACTACAGTGAGTTTGAACTGCAAAAAATTACCCGCCGCTATACTGCGGAATTGGTTAAGAAAAATTTTATTGGTCCCGGCACCGATGTTCCTGCGCCTGATTATGGTACAGGCGAAAGGGAAATGGCCTGGATATTAGATACTTATGCAACAATGCGGCCAGGCGAAATTGACAGCATGGGCTGCGTAACTGGCAAACCCGTAACCCAGGGCGGTGTGCGTGGCAGAAAAGAAGCTACCGGTTTAGGGGTGTTTTTTGGCGTGCGTGAGGTATGCCTGATGGATGATGTTATGGAGCGCCTTGGCCTTACGCCCGGGGTAATCAGCAAGCGGGTTGTTGTGCAGGGGTTGGGTAACGTGGGTTACCATTCAGCAAAGTTTTTCAGGGAGCATGGGGCTAAAGTGGTAGCTATAGCTGAATATGAGGGAGCGATATACAGTGCTGATGGCTTAAATGAAGAGGAAGTATTTCAGCACAGGAAACAAACAGGCTCAATACTAAACTTCCCAGGTGCCGAAAACCTTGCAAAAAGCGGCGATGCTCTGGAACTCGAGTGCGATATATTGATACCCGCAGCATTGGAAAACGTTATTAATAAAGACAATGCAGGCAATGTAAAAGCAAAAATTATTGGTGAAGCAGCGAATGGGCCTTTAACACCGGAAGCTGATGACATTCTTGCAAAAAAAGGCACACTCATTATCCCTGACATGTATTTAAATGCAGGCGGTGTTACGGTATCATACTTTGAGTGGCTGAAAAACCTTAGCCACGTGCGTTATGGCAGGATGGAAAAACGCTTTACCGAGAATATGAACAAACACATTCTTGGCCAGATTGAAGAGCTTACAGGGCGTACAGTAAATGAAAGTGAAAAGAAATTTATTGAACATGGTGCTAGCGAAGCCGACCTTGTGCATAGCGGGCTGGAAGAAACCATGATTGAGGCTACACATGAAATAATGAACACATGGAAAGCGAACCCGGGTATACCAAATATGCGCACCGCCGCCTATGTTGTAGCTATCAATAAGGTTGGTACATCGTATGCGGAGTTGGGCATATTCCCATAGCCCTTTTTTATACAATTAAATTATACCGGCTTGCCAGTTAAAAAAGGCAAGCTTTTTTTTTGGGCCGACATAGCCTTTGTATGAAGACAATTGTACTTAAAACATTTTTATTGCGCGGTATATCCTGCATCAATAACAACTGCCTGGCCTGTTATGCCTTTGGCCATTTCCGTAGCCAAAAACATGGCATAGTTTGAAATCTCTTCAGGGTCTAACAAACGTTTTTGTGGCACTAACCGTAAAATAACATCAAGCGCTTCCTGCTCTGTAATATGGCGCATTGCGGCTATTTCAGACAACTGGTTACGTACCAGGCTGGTATCAACATAGCCGGGGCAAATAGCGTTTACTGTTATATTATAGGCGGCAACTTCCAGCGCCGCTACTTTGGTCAATCCAATAATACCGTGCTTGGCGCTGTTATAGGCACTTTTTCCCGCAAAACCTATCAGTCCATTAACAGAAGCCATATTAATGATCCTGCCTGAGTTTTGCCTCTTCATTATCGGCAGCGCATGCTTGGTTGCGATAAATGGCCCAACCACCATCACTTTTAACAATAATTCAAATTTCTCAACAGGAAATTCTTCAATAGGCGATACATACTGCAATCCTGCATTATTTATCAAAACATTAAGGCGCCCATATTTTATTTCAATGTTGTTTATGGTGCTTTGTACCTGTTCTTCTTTAGTAACATCGCAAACAACACCTTCAACCTTTAGCCCTTTTGCTGTAAGGCTGTTTTGGGCGCTTTCAATATCAGCGGCATTTAAGTCACTTATAATAACACTGGCGCCCTGTGTGGCAAAATCTTCGGCCATTTTCAGGCCCATGCCTTTGGCAGAACCGGTTATAAAAACCACTTTATTTTTAAACATAGCATATCGTTATAAATTGAAAGGTAAACAGAAAAACTTGTTTGGTGTACTATTACAACTGCATATATTTAACCCCTTTAAAATAGCAGGCAATGCAAAAACCGCGCTTAGTCTTATTGCTTTTACTCGCTAATTTTTGTTGTATTGCCCAACAGGCGAAAAAGAAAACCGGTGGCGATGTTTCGGGGAATTATTACAACTGGAAAGCAACAATAGCGCCCGAAAGCCCATGGATGAACAACTATTCGCAAACACTGGTTATGAAATTCTTTCTATGCTCAAGGGATGGGAACGGAAACGTAAAAAAAGTATACTTAACTTTTGACAGCGCACTATCGGTAATAAAAAAATTGGACAATCTAACACTTGGCATTCCAAAAATTGTCTATCTCGTAGGCTGGCAGTTTACAGGCCACGATGCTGGCTATCCATCATGGGCGGTGGTGAATAATAGCCTTAAAAGAAAACAAGACGCTTCACCACTTGAAAGCCTGCACTGGCTTATAAAAGAAGCGAAAAAATATCACACCATTGTAAGCCTGCATATTAACATGATTGATGCATTTAAAAACTCGCCGCTGTGGAATGAATATTTTAAAAAGAATATTGTTTTAAAAGATAAAAATGGCAACCCTATTCCGGGCGAAGTATTTGATGGCATGCAATCATATCAAATAAGTTATGCACAGGAATGGAAAGAAGGATTGGCACAAAAACGAATAGACGATCTGCTTGCAATGGTACCTGAATTAAAAGAAGGTGGCACAATTCACATTGATGCATTTCATTCCATACAGCCAGTACGTAAAGATGATACTTTGTCAAGCCCTTATTTGGGCCTGAAAATTAATGATGAAATAGAAGCGCAGAGAAAAATTTTCAGGTATTGGAGAAATAAAGGGATGGACGTTACGTCAGAAGGCGCTATGTACTGGTTGCGGCGTGATCCGTTTATTGGCCTGCAACCGATGGCCTGGCATTTTGATATAGATGGTTTTAGGAAAGAAAGCTGGATTGGTAAGCCCGCAAGTTTTGACAGCCTGCCGCCGCAGTTATATTGCGGTACACCGATGGCTGCCGAACAGGAAGTAAGGCAAGACCCTGAAAACTTAAGTGGATTGCTACAGCAATTTTGTACACGCGTCGTACCATGGTATTACACAAACCATACCGGCAAAAATAATATTGCTCTGCCGTGGCAGGCAGGGGATGATATTTTTTTACCGGTATTGTGGAAGCATAAAGCAATTGTTGCATATAGCAAGAACGGCTATAATGCAAAACAATTTAAACTGCCAAAAGAATGGGGTAATGTAAAAACGATTACTGCTTATGATTTATCAATTAGCGGCATTATAAACAAGACAATAATAGCCGCTCAAAATAGTACACTGATACTAACACTAAAAGCCGGGGAAGGCATTGTACTTACCTTTTAATCGAGCATAAAACCGGTTTGATCTTATATAACTTATTCACTTCTTAAACTTTTAACAGGGTTGGCAATAGCAACTTTGAATAATTATAATTTACACGTTGTATCGCATGCTATAAAGAATTCTTGAATTTAGATGGCTTATTTATTGTGGTATTTTTACTCACTTTTTACTTTACTTTTTAGTTTTCAATGCCCACTTATTCGCTTCGTAAACTTGTTACCGGGTTTGCCAGCGCCGCCTTAATGGTTTGAACGCTAATGGTAATTAATGCTATCAAAGCGGCCGATAATCCGGCAATAGCAAATATCCACCAGCTAAGCCCTATGCGGTACTCGTAAGTCTGTAGCCAGTTATGCATTATCCAGTCCGCAACAGGAAACGAAATAAGGCATGAAATGCCTACCAGCAGCAAAAAGTCTCTTGATAACAACGTTGTAATGCCTGTAACGCTAGCCCCCAGCACTTTGCGTATCCCTATTTCTTTTAGGCGGCGTTCGGCTGTATAAGCAGCAAGGCCAAACAGGCCGAGGCATGAGATTATAATGGCCAGCCCTGCAAATATACCAGATACTTTGCTCATCAGTATTTCGTAATTAAACAAGTCATTAAACTGGTCATCAATAAACTTATATTGAAAAGGATAGGCAGGGTTATCTTTTTTTAACACAGCTTCAATTTTTGCCAAAGCATCTTCTGGGGCAGCTTGCGGCTTTATACGTACGTACATAAGGTTACCCCACCTGGGCGGTTTGCAAAAAAGCATAACAGGGCCGGGTCGCTCGTACATGTTACCATACATATAGTCATCAACAACACCCACAATGGTTAAGTTTTCACTCTCCCCATTTTCCTGGCCGCGTGGTGATTGTATTATCTTGCCAACAACGTCTCCTTTACCAATTATTTTAGCCAGCGATTGGTTTATAATAACGTTACCTGCATTTTCAACGCCCGCTGCTTCGTTAAAATCTTTACCCGCGATAATATGCAAACCGTAGGTAGATACAAACTCGGGGCTTACACTCCTGAACGCAACGCTAACATCACTGTTAGCCGGTTTGCCCTGCCAGGTAAACCTGTCATCTGTATCGCCGTCATATATCATGGCATGGTTGCTCGCCGCGGCATTTTCAACAACACCTGTGCTTAAAAGATGCTGTTTTACAGACGGGAAAATATTGGCAAAATCAGTCTGCATATCAACTTCAATAAGGCTGTCTTTATTAAAGCCCAGCTTCCTGTTTCTAACATGCTGAATTTGCAAGTAAATAATGATGCTACTGATGATAAACACAACAGATACAGTAAACTGCAACACCACCAGCCCTTTGCGTATAAATGCGGCACTGCCAGCCTTAACCTTAAGCCCTTTTAAAACAATAATAGGGTTGAATGATGATAAGTACAGGGATGGATAACTTCCTGCTATCAACCCACAAATAAGTGCAACTGCAAATAAAGCAGCTATATGTACCGGGCTGCCCGGGTTTAATAACAATTGCTTTTGCATAAGCATGTTAAACGCCGGCAATAAAATAAATATGATAAGTACAGCCGTAACTGTAGCCATGCCAGCCATACATAATGCTTCGCCCATAAAGCGTGATACAAGCCTTTTTCTGCTGCTGCCTAATACTTTTCTTACACCCACCTCTTTTGAATATTTTTCATTGCGGGCAGTGGAAAGGTTCATAAAATTTATACAGGCAATAAACAATATTATCCAGGCAATAATTGCCAGCATACGCACCTGCTCTATTCTGCCGCCACCTGTTTGCTTGCCATTAGCAAACTCGTCATACAGGCGCCAGTTGCTCATGGGAAACAAAAAGGCATGCGTTGTTTGTGAGCCATCTTTGTGATGTATGTAATTATATAACTGGCTATTTACAGTGTTAAGATTTGCGGAAGCATTTAATTCAACGTATGTTAAAGGCCCATAAGAATTCCATTCACCCAAATATTGCTTATTTATAAATGCTATTTGCATAGGCGCTACCCACTCAAACTGTAAAGAAAAATTTCCTGGTAAATCTTTTAATACGCCTGAAACAACAAGGTTATCTTTGTTGTTCATCTTAACTGTTTTCCCTATTACATTTTTATCGTCCCCAAAAAATTTCTTTGCAGCTTTTTCAGTAATAACAATTGAGTACAGTTGTTTAAAAGCGCTTTGTGCACTGCCTTGCGCAAACGGCAGCGTAAACATGGTGAACAGAGAAGCATCTGCAAATGTGCCTTCGGCATAAACAAATTTATTATCAAAACTAAAAAGTGCTTTTTGATTTTGATCAGATGTACGGCAGGCATTTGCAATACCAGGTACTTCGGCCTTTATAGCATCTGCCATCAGCCGTGGTGTAGAAGCATTGGTAAAAGCATTGCCTGCATAGCTGGCGTTTATACGCAAAGCGTAAAGTCTGTCTTTTTTTATTTGGGTATTATCAAAAGTTACTTCATCTTCAACCCACAAAAAAATAAGGCCGGCGCAGGCAATACCTACGGCCAGCCCAAAAATATTGAGGAAGCTATATGTTTTGTTTTTCCACAAACTGCGAAATGTGGATTTAAAGAAGTTTGTAAGCATATCTGAAAAGTTTAACAGTTAATACTGCAGTTTGTAGCCATTTCAATTTCTATCTTCTTCATCTTTCACGATTGACGTTTCACGATTCACCTACTCACTCGCTCCTCAATGCCTTTATAGGATTGGACAGCGCCGCTTTTATTGCCTGGAAACTTACTGTTATTAATGCAATTGCAAGGGCGCTTATACCCGCAGCAACAAATACCCACCAATTGATACTTGTGCGGTATTCATAACCCTGCAGCCAGCTATGCATGGCCCACCACGCAATAGGAAAAGCAATAAGGCAAGATATAGTAACCAATTGTACAAATTCTTTACTAAGCAAGCTTGCCAACCCTGTTATTGAAGCGCCTAATACCTTGCGTATGCCAATCTCTTTAGTACGGCGCTCAGCAGTATATGCAGCCAGCCCAAACAAGCCGAGGCAAGATATGAAAATTGCAAGCACTGCGAATACGGTAGCCAGCTTGCCGATAAGTGTTTCGGTGCTAAACAGTAAGTTGAATCCCTCATCAGCAAATTGGTATTCAAACGGGTAGCCGCCGCGGCTTCCTTTCAATATCTCATCTGTTTTGGCCAGCGCATCCTGGATATTTGCATTGGCCTTAAAACGAACGGCCATTACCGTTGCAGCATACCTGCCGGGGAACAATATCAATGGTGCACCTGTGCCATACACATCGTTGTAAACAAAATCTTTTATAATTCCTGTAATTTTAAGCTTGTAATCATTCGTATTAATAATGCTGCCAAGTTTGCCAGCCTTGCCCATCAGCTTTATCATGCTTTGGTTAACAACAATGTTCCCTACAGTATCTGAACCATCCTGGTAAAAATCCCTGCCTTCAATTACCTGCAGGTGCATAGTTTGCACATATTCGGGGCTAACAACATTACTATGTACAGGTACCTTTAAATTAGGGCTTTTACCTTGCCACATATAATCGCTGCCATAACTATACACATGCAGTGCATCGTGCAGGCTGGTGGCTGCGTTTTCAACATATCCGCTGGCAATCATCTGTTGTTTTAATGCCGCAAAATGCTTACCCATATCACCCTGCAGGTTAATATACACAAGCCCGTTTTTATTGTAGCCAAGGTCGCGGTTTTTAATATACTGTACCTGCTGGTAAATAATAACAGTGCTTATAATAAGTATTACCGATGTAGTGAACTGTGTTATAACAAGTGCCTTGCGCACAAAATCAACACCGCCGTTGCCTTTAACGCGTATACCTTTTAGTACATGCACGGGGTTGAATGATGAAAGATAAAACGCAGGGTAGCTGCCCGCAATAAGCCCGCACAACAACGCCACCCCAACCAAGCTGCCAAAGTGCAGAGGGTTGAACAAATTAACATGCAACTCTTTTTGCACAAGGCCGTTATATGCTGGCATAAGTACGTTCAACAAGCCCACAGCCAGTAATACTGCAAGCAACGCCATTATTACAGCCTCACTGATGAATTTGCTTATCAGCCGGCTTTTACCCGCACCCATTACTTTAAGCACACCCACTTCTTTCGCGCGCTGCTCGCTGCGGGCAGTAGCAAGGTTCATAAAATTTATGCAGGCTATAAGCAATATAATGCCGGCTATAATAGAGAACAGACGTACATATTTTATGTTGCCGCCTGCCTGCACGCCGTTCTCAAAATTGGCGCGCAAGTGCCAATCGTTCATGCCAAATAGAATACAACGGTTTTTATCGCCCTGCACATGTGTGGTTAAAAAGTTGTTTAGCTGTTTACTTACGGCTGCAATATCAGCGCCGGGGCTCAGCTCTACAATTGTTTCGCTGAGGTTATTGCTCCATGGCTTCAGCCAGGGGTTGGCTGTTTCCCAGGTTTCATAAGGCGAGAGCCATTCAAAATGGTAATAGCAATTCGCTGGTAAATCGGCAAACACGCCGGTTATGGTATACAAGCCATCAACGCTGTAAGCGCCTTTCGCATCCATCTTAAGCGTTTTGCCAACAGGGTTTTCATCGCCAAAAAACTTCTTGCTCATGCTTTCGCTTATCACCACATTTTGCAGCCCTTTAAGTGCAGTTGCAGCATTGCCATATTTAAAAGGCATGGCATACATCGCCAGCACGCTTGGGTCAGCGTACATGCCGTTTGTTTTTATCTTCTTTTCTCCAACTACTGCAAGCTCATCCATCGCCCAGCTAAGGCGGCCGCTGTTTGCAATGCCAGGGATCTCCGCCTTTAGCGCCGCCGCCAGCGGACCGGGCGTAGAGCCATTGGTAAATACGCCGCCATCATTTTTTTCATTCTGCATTACATGATACAGGTAATTATGCCTGGCAAAATTGTGGTTATATCCCACTTCATCTTCAACCCACAACAATATAAAAGCCGCACAAGCAATGCCAATAGCCAGTCCCGAGATATTTAAGAAGCTGTAGGCCTTATTCTTCCAAAGGCTGCGAAACGTAGTTTTGAAATAATTTTTAAGCATATAGTATTGTTAAGGAGATTAATATTCCTTACAATACTGAACAAATGAGTTTTGGTTACACAGAAACCTGGAAAATATTTATTTAGCTAAACAGCAGTTTAAACACACCTAAACGGTATTAATACTTTTAGCCGGGTTCATCATCGCCGCCTTCACTGCCTGGAAGCTTATCGTAACCAGTGTTATACACGCTATCGCTACACCCGTTAGTACAAACACGCCAATGCCAATATTTACACGGTATGCAAAGCTTTGCAGCCAGCTATGCATCGCCCACCATGATAATGGAAAAGCAATAAATGTCGCAAGCAATACCAATTGTAAAAAATCTTTTGAGAGTAGCAGCACCACATTGGGCACCGTGGCCCCAATTACTTTGCGTATGCCAATTTCTTTTTGCCTTTTTTGGGCAGTATATGCAACCAACCCAAACAAACCTAAGCAGGAAATAATAACAGCAAGCCCCGCAAAATATTGGGACAGCAAAGCCACCCGTTGTTCAGATGCATACAATGCCGCATAATCATCATCCAAAAATTTATATTCAAATGGAAGGCCTGTATTAAACTGCTTGCAAAATGCAGAAAGCTTTGTAAGCGTTTCTCTTTCAGAGCCCGCTTTTATTTTTATATACACATCGCTGTTATGGTTGCCGGTTCTTAAAAAGAATGGCCCGGTTTTTTGATACATTGATTCAAACTGAAAATCTTTTACCACGCCAATAATCTGCATCGGCTTGCCCCATAATGTTACTACTTGCCCAACAGGGTTTTTAAGATGCATGGCAGCAATGGCCGTTTCATTAAATATCACAGAGCCGCTATCAGCAAATTTTGATGAGAAGCTCCTGCCCTCTTTTAATTGCAAGCTCAGCATTTCCATCATGCCATCGCCCAAATCAAGCCCTTCAAAGTCAACACCGTCGTTTGGCCCTTTGCCCGGCCAGCCAATACCGCCACCGCCCTGGCTATAACTGCCCGTCATGTTGCCATCCATGCTACTGGCAGCAACTACGCCGGGCAAGGTTTTAACCTCGTTTACAAATGCCTGCATGCTTTGTTTTACGTTGCCTTCGGCAGTAAAATGTATAATGTTGTCCCTTGTATAGCCAAGGTTTTTGGTTTGCACAAGGTTCATTTGCTTATGCACCACCAATACACCTAATATTAAGGTTACCGATATTACAAACTGAAAAACCACCAGCCCTTTGCGCACCAGCCCCTCGCTAAGCGAAGCAGTAAGCTTGCCTTTTAACACCGATACGGGTTTAAAGCCCGATAAATACAACGCAGGGTAGCTGCCCGCCAAAAGCCCTGTAACAACCGTTATGCCCAATACGCTTAGCACGAGGCCGATGCTTATTTGTATGTTTAGACTTTTGCCTGTTATCTCTCTAAAGGCAGGCAGCAGCAAGACCACTAACAATAAAGCAATGGCCAGCGCAATAAACGCCATTAAAACAGATTCGCCAAGATACTGCAGCGCCAGCGCGCTGCGTTTTGCACCAATTACTTTTCTTATCCCAACTTCCTTCATTCGCCTGGATGCCCTGGCAGTAGAAAGGTTCATAAAATTGATGCATGCAATAACCAGTATAAACAAGGCCACAGCGGAAAACAGCTTTACATATTCTATCCTTCCGCCTTCGGGCAACCCATTGCTAAAATGGTTGTGCAGGTAGCCGTCAGAATATTTTTGCAAAAAAAGGCTGCCTTCATATTTTACCATATCGGCATTGCCAGGGTATAGCCGTTTTATTTTAGTTTGTGTATAACCTTTCACCTTGTTAGCAAATTGCGCCGCATCAACGCCTTGCTTTAAAGCAATATAAGTATGGGCCATATTGCTGCCCCAATTGGTTATATCGCCCATTGTGCCGGCTTTTTTATCCGCAAATAATTGATAAGGAAATAAGATATCAAACTGGTTAGTGGCATTGGCAGGCGGTGCTTCAAAAATGCCTGTTATGGCGTAAGGGCCGTTAAACTCATTGGCGTTATTCCATTCAACTGCTTTGCCCACAACATCCGTAGTATTAAAGAGGCTCAAAGCCAGTTTATCCGATATCAGCATACCGTTGTTGCTTGCCAGTGCATCCTGGTGGCTGCCACGCAACAGCTTGTAAGAAAATACGTTGAAAAAATCTTTGCCGGCGTATTGCGGCATGGCTTTAATATGCTTTTCCCCAACTGAAATAATCCCCTTAGTACTGCGTGTAAATACAGAAACAGCATGCTGCACTTCGGGTAAATCTTCCGCCATGCTTTTTGCCAGAAGCCCCTGCGTTATAGGTGAGGTAAAGATGGAGCCATCGGCATTAGGCGTATTTTTAAACACCGTGTACAGGCCGCTGTCGTTGCTATTAAACTTATCAACGTTAAGCTCATCACTTACCCATAAATAAATAAGCAGGGTGCATGCCAGCCCCGTTGAGAGGCCTAATAAATTCAGCAATGTGCCCTGCTTATCTTTAAGCAGGCTGCGCCAGGCGGTTTTGATATAATTTTTAAGCATAGCTATAGCAGGTAATGAGTTGCTATTACTTAGTACTTGAAGCAGCTGGATAGGTTACAAGAACATTCAATTATTTTTTTAAATCACTAACATAATAATTGGTGGAACGATATCTAATAGTTATGATTTGTATTGTATTGAGAACCCCATGTTATAATTTGTCAAACTTCGTTACCTATCTTGTTTCTTTGATATTGCCAGCGCCCGCTGAAAAAAACCTTGCTGCTGTACTTGCCCTTCCACCTCAATAATTGCCTGCATCAGGTTATTTTGTGTACTTATCAATTCGGTTATTGCATCCACCATTATTGCCCAAACCGGTTTCATTTGTTCTACAAGTAGCCTGCCTTTCGCCGTTAACTGCAGCAGCCTTTTGCGTTCGTCTGTTTTATCTTTTTTTGATTGAACAAGTTTCTGTTTTTCCATCTCCTTTAACAGGCTTATTGTGGATGGGTGCGAATAACCTATTTCGTTTGCAATTTCCACAACACTTAACAGCGGTTTAATATGCAGCGTATAAATTACAGGAAACCATTTTGGCTCAAACTCAATACCATGCTCTTTATAGATCAGCAACCCATCGCGCCGTAATTGCTCGCTTAACCGCAGTAGCCTTGTTGAAATAGCTAAAATGCCTGCTTGTTCAATTGCATTCATTATTAAAAATATTATGCATTTAAGTTTAAGTGATAAAATAAGTTGTCTGCGGGCATGAATGGGAAAAAATGCGGCAGGTCAGCTTTTTCAATGATCATAAAACCATTCTTTTCATAAAATCGCCTTGCCGCTATAAAAGTGTCAATGGTACCAAGATAAAGATGGCTGATATGTTTTTCGCTGCAATAACTGAATAACCCGTTAAGCAGCCGCTGACCTATGCCATGTTCTTTACCCCTATATTCTTTTTTTACAAACATTTTCCGTATTACTCCGGCATTGTGCCCGGTTGAAATAAGCGCTATTGTACCAACAAGCTCGTCATTATTTAAAGCACCCCAAAATGCACCGCCAGTTTTATAGTAATTTAATTCCAGGTCAAGCAGGTCTGGCTGACCTTCAAGAGTAACAGGTGCACCAAACTCAATTTGTTGTATTGGTAATACAAGATTTATTACCTGCCTGCAATGTTCATTTGCTAAGGGCTTTATAATAATTTCCGGCATAAGTTAAATTTACGTATAAATATACGTAGTCAACTACATAAAATAATAAAATGAACCCACTTTTATAAACGCCATTTACTTTTATAGCCGTTGCTTCAACACTTCAACCATTTCATTTTTCCAGCCTTCAAAATTGCCCGCTAAAATGCGTGTACGCGCTTCACCAACAAGCCAAAGATAAAATGCGAGGTTTTGTATGCTGGCTATTTGCAGGCCAAGAATTTCGTCGGCAACAAAAAGGTGGCGCAGGTAAGCTTTTGTATAATAATTGCTTGAATCAGTGGGTAGCCCGTCATCTATGGGTGAAAAATCAGTCGCCCATTTTTTGTTTTTAATATTAATTACGCCTTTGGTGGTAAACAGCATACCGTTGCGCCCATTACGCGTTGGCATAACACAGTCAAACATATCTATTCCCAATGAAATTGCTTCTAATATATTCCATGGGGTACCAACGCCCATCAGGTATCGTGGCTTGTCTATTGGCAAATGCTCACAACAAAGAGAGGTCAATTCATACATCATTTCTTCTGGTTCGCCTACACTTAGCCCTCCAATAGCGTTACCAACTGCATTTTTTGAAGATATATATTCGCATGATGCAATCCGCAGGTCGTTAAATGTGCCGCCCTGCACAATGGGGAAAAGGTTTTGATTGTACCCATACTTACCTTCCGTTTTATTAAACCGTGTAAAACACCTGTCAAGCCAGCTATGTGTCAGGAGCATGCTCTTTTGCACATAACTATAGTCAGCGGGGTAAGGCGGGCACTCATCAAACGCCATAATTATATCTGCCCCTATGCTGCGCTGAATATCCATTACATTCTCAGGCGTAAACAAATGCCTGCTGCCATCAATGTGCGACTGAAACTCCACTCCTTCTGGTTTTATCTTCCTGTTTGCCGCCAAGGAAAAAACCTGGTAGCCACCACTATCAGTCAATGTTGGCTTATCCCAGTGATTAAACTTGTGCAGGCCACCGGCCGCTTCTAATACAGGCGTACCTGGCCTTAAGTATAAATGGTAAGTATTACCCAATATTATTTGCGCCTGTATCTCACTTTTAAGCTGTTGCTGTGTAACGGCCTTTACACTGCCAACAGTACCCACGGGCATAAATATGGGTGTTAATATTTCACCGTGGTCGGTTGTAATTTTTCCTGCCCGTGCTTTACTATAATTGCTTGTATGCTGTAAATCAAAATGTAATTCAGCCATAAGGCTGCGAAGGTAATAAATGGTTATTTAAACATATTTTCCCTTATTTCCCTGCCCAAGTTCTTTAATGTCTCCATGTTTGATTGCTCAGGCGGTAAGGGAGCACTTGTAACAATATAGCCTTTGCCAAAGTATGCGGAGTACGCTTTATTAACCCATAAGTCAACTGAATCAGATGTGCATTTGATATCTTCAAAAAATATTGTTTTGGGCAAAGCGGATAAAGGTGTCACCAGGCAGGTATCTTTCAGGCATTGCTTCGCCGTAACAGCACGTTCTGTTAATTCAGTGTCATATTTTTTTTCTTTGCCTGATAATACATCGATCCATGCGGCAGAAATATTATTGTTGATATCAAGCACATTAATAAAAAAAAGAATAACAGCTATTTTTAATAATAATGGCGATGTGCTGTTTGCGCTTTCTTCATTTTTTTTAGCACGCTGTACTAAAATTACTTGCAGGATAAAAAAATATCCCAGCAGGAAGAACAGGTAAATTACATTTTCAATTCTGCCTGCATTGCTGCCGCCCGCAGCCCAAACGGTAAACAGTTGCACAAACGCAAATGTTGCTACAAAAAATACAACCACCCATTTAACCTTAACATTTATCCAAACATTATTGGCTGCCATTTTTTGCGCTATTGTATTTCCCCAAAGCGGTATATATAAAAGGCTGGCAATAAAAATTTGCACCAGCCATTGCAATGTATAAACACCTGTAATTGATAAGCCGCCGGAAAAAGTCCATATCCACGATACAGAATATTCCTGCTGGTGGTTTAGCCTTTCAAAGTTACCAGGCGCAAAAGCAGAGATGGCGGCTGCAATAAAGGTTATTATTGCAATCGCTAAAAAATATCGAAAAGCTACGCAACGCCTTAAATAGTTTTGAATTGTAAAAACAGTAAGGCAACAACAAATAATAATAAGCGATATTTCATTACAGCCAACAATACAAACGGCCATTATAGTTGCAATAGTTGCATAAAACAATCGCGACAATTTAGTTGTAGTCCGCAAAAGTTTCAGCAGAATGGTAACAAAAAACATGCATAAAACGTTAGCTCCCTGGTACACCCAGGCGCCGGAAAACCAATAAAAACCCTCTGACACCGAAGGCATGGCAGCAAAATATACAAATGCTATTAATACAGTTAAGGCAGCAAGTTGCTTTAAAGTTAAGTATCTATTCAGCAGTTGCCTCAACAACACGAACAAGCTTGCCGCAAACAACAAAAGCAGTATTACCGCATATAATTTGTAAGCAGTAAAAGAATGAAATACCAGTGGATTTATACGGGCAATTACAAGGGCAAAATACCGGCCCGACCAATGCAGGTAACTATCCTGTAACACAGGTATAAAACCTGTGCCGGCATCCCTTACCGCCGTAAAATAATCGTCCGCCGCAGGCTGGTTATGCATAGCGGCAAGTAAAAAAGGGGCAATTATATATACACCCGCCAGCAACAAGCCAAAGTAAAGCTTGTTATATGTTTTATGCAGGTTGTTTTGTATGTTCGGTTCTCTGTTCAAAAAAATAATATTCAATAAAAGTAAATATTACGCACAGTAATGCGTTTGTTTTAGCGAAACTTATTAACGTATTAAACACAACTGGCCTGCAAACATGCTTGTAAATCAACTAAATTGCCTGCCAAGCCCTATTTTTGCGCGATGATTATACCGGCTTTAGTTTGGCTTATACTATTTGCCCTGCCAGTTGCAATACAGATATTTTATTACCTGTATTTCTTCAGGAGGCTGGCATTTTATAAACCACCGGTAAAAGCAGCCACGCAGGAATACCCGGTTACTATTATTGTTTGTGCAAGGGACGAGGCCCATAACCTGGTTAAAAACCTGCCCGGAATACTGGTGCAGGAGTACAGGACCACCCATGAAGTGATTGTTGTAAATGACAACTCCAAAGATGACAGCAAATTTTTGCTTGACGAGTTTCGCAAGTCGTTCAAAGAGCTCAACCATCTGCATTTAACACAAGAGGCCAAGCTTATCCCCGGCAAAAAATTCCCTTTATCAATGGGGATAAAAACTGCGAAATATGAGGTTGTATTGCTTACCGACGCCGATTGCGTACCTGCGAGTGAGTTTTGGTTGCAAAAAATGCAGGATGGTTTTCATAATGGTATTGATATTGTGCTTGGTTATGGCGCTTATTATAAAAGGCCTGGGCTTTTGAATAAGATAATCCGTTTTGAAACCTTTCACAGCGCCCTGCAGTATCTATCTTATGCTTTGGCAGGTGCCCCTTATATGGGTGTTGGCAGAAATTTGAGCTATAAAAAAGATCTGTTCTTTCGCAACAAAGGTTTTTCAGCCATCAATAATATACCAAGTGGTGATGATGATCTTTTTATTAATATGGTGGCCAAAAAAGATAATACGGGCATTGTAATTGATAAAGATGCCCATACCATGAGCGAGCCGGAAACAAAATGGAACAGCTGGCTTAGCCAAAAATACCGGCATTACACCACCGCCAAATACTATAAGCCCAAGCATAAATTTTTATTGGGCTTATACTCGCTTACGCATTTAGGTGTGTACGTTATGCTTGTGCCTGCAATAATATTTTATAGCTGGTGGATACCTCTTTGTATTCTTGCCTTAAAGTTTTTGGTGCAGGGATTTATGTGGCACAGAAGCATGAAAAAATTAAATGAGGCAGATCTTTGGCCAATGTTTATTTTATTTGATATCTGGATGTTTATTTATTACCTGCTATTTGTACCAGCACTATGGAGAAAGCCAGCCAAAACATGGAACTGATAACAAAATATTTTGCAAATTTTACAGATGCACAGTTAAAGCAGTTTGCTGCTTTATATGAATTATACAATGATTGGAACAGCAAAATAAATGTTATCAGCCGTAAGGATATAGAAGGTCTTTATGAAAAGCATGTACTGCACAGCCTGGCCATAGCTGCCGTTATTGAATTTAAGCCCGGAGTAGAGATTATTGATATCGGCACCGGCGGAGGATTTCCGGGTATACCGTTGGCAATATTTTTTCCGCAGGTTAAGTTTCACCTGGTTGACAGCATTGGCAAAAAACTTAAAGTGGTGGAGCATGTGGCCGAAGGTATTGGCTTGCAAAACGTAACTACACAGCACATACGGGCTGAAGAAATTAAAAACCGTAAATTTCAATTTGTTGTGTCGCGCGCGGTAGCGCCTTTGAAGGATCTGTGGAAATGGGGCAAGCCTTTAATACAGAAAGGCCAGGAACATGATTTGAAAAATGGGTTAATTTGTTTAAAGGGCGGTGACCTTGCCCAGGAAATTTTTGAAAGCGGCCTTCGGCCGAACATTGTAAATATCGAAACGCTTTTTAAAGAAGAATCATTTAAGGATAAGTACCTGCTGCACGTAGGGGCGTAGAATCAATCTACAAATTTTGGCGGGGTATTCGTGAGACGACAGACGTAAAACAGAAATGCGGAAAATAAAGTCTCCTGAGTACAGTGTACTATCTCACTCCAAAAAGATAATAACATTTTATGATTGAACGCCATTGGAAAGGGATCGCTCATTTTAAAGAAGCCGACAACTATATTAAGCACCTCACACTGGAGACCTTTCCACATCTTGCCACTATCCAGGGTTTTGTAAGGTCATCCATTCTTAGCAGGGAAACAGGTGAGGGCGTAGAATTTCTAATCGTTACAGTTTGGCAGTCATTGGATGCTATAAAACAATTCGCGGGAGAGCAGGCTGAAATTGCAGTTGTGCCGCCAACTGTTCAAAATATGATGGTTAGCTACGATCCTCATGTTTCACATTATAGCGTCGTCCTTGAATACAAACCATAATTGTTACAACTTATATTTCACCGCCACTGTTGGATACGCCTGTAAAATATTGTCAGCAGTATTAACATGGTAATACATATTGAGCTTTGTGCCTGTAGCAAATTTTTTACTTATGTTATACCAGGCCTGCGGCTCGGCAAAAAATGAGAATCGCTTGCCATACATATCTTTTGTAAGATCATCCCCATGGTTTTTATTTTCTGTCCATATTGAAAAGTCCCCGGATAGTTCCAGTTTGTAATTAAAAAAACCACGCCACCAGTATAGCGTATAAATAAGATCATTTGTTGGTTTTGCATAAGGCACATATTTATAATCAAGCACGGTGCTAAGCCAGGCCCCGTGCCACTGAAAAGTGTACGACGCCCCGACCTGGAAAGTGTTGGTTATGTAATAGCTGTATTGTTTTGGCTCGGTTAAGCCCAAGCCCCCGCTATACGACAAATGTAAAAATACAGGCGGTTTCCACAGGCGCAAGGTTTGCGCCACCTGCATATATGCTTTGCCAATATTGCCCTTCTCCCCCAGCATATCCGCCTCCATTTTAAAAAGAAAGCTGCCTGGTTTAATAAAGGCTGTACCGGAGTCCTGGTTTTTAAAATACTCCACATAAACTGTTGGAAAATTCTTTGAGTTTGCTTTTGGGTCAACCCAATGGCGCATATCGTAATGCAACTGCACGCTTTGGGCGTTTACACCCATTGAAACAAAGTATAAAACCGCAACTACGAAATTTTTCATATTTTTCACATTTTAGTAATACAGGTAGCTAATAATTTTGAAAACAATACGTTCTATTAGGGCAACCATTTTTGCTAACGGGGTAAATGTGCGTTAAGCGTTCTACAAGCTGCGGAATTGTTACAGAAATGATACGTAATTCTATATTTTAGCAATTAAGCACTATATAAGGTTTTTATTATGAACGACTTAGATAATCAAGCCTTTGTACAGCTATTTAAAGATGCCAGCCAAAAATGCTTTGGCCATCCCCTTGAAAATGTGCTTACCGAAACAGAAAGCAAGCTTTTTTGCAATACTATTATTGATAAAACAGGGCTGATAATCGGCTTTAAAAGCATAAAAAATTATTCTGCTTATGTGCTGAATGAGGCCCCCGGCAAGCAGGAAAATCCATCAGTAGCAACCCTTGATACTCTGGCCCGGTATGTGGCTGATGCGCCGTATACTGACGAGATAAAAAGAAAGACCAGTGAGAGCCATTATCCCTATTGGTTCGCCTTTAAAGACAGGCTCGTAAGAACCGACGCAAAGCCAGAAAAGCCAGCGAAAAAAGTCGCCTCAAAGACACCATTTGTTTTTGCTATTGTTGTTGCTGTTTTGCTGGTAAGTATTTGGCTGATGGTGCACGACAGGCAACCCGTTACTTTTACTGATAATTTTGCAAACGTAAGCAGCGATTCATTGGCTGCAAAAGGGTGGGTTATTACTACGGGTGATGAGGTTTATTGGAACAGGCGCAGCGAAAATGTCAACATGCTTACATTATTTACGTTGAAAGGCGATAACTGGCCCGATACTATACACAAACAGGGTATAAAAAATCTTTTGGTAAGAGAAATACCCGGCGATTGTTTTACTGCGGAAGTGCATCTTGAAAAATTTATCCCCCATCAAAACTGGCAACAGGCAGGTATATTATTAATGGAAGATACCGCCTTTACAGGCAAGACCATGCGATTATCTGTTGCTTACAATGACTATGCAGGTGGGTTGCCCATATCAAAGCAGGTTATAATACAGGCGATAACTTCTTTAGGCAGCGATTTTACCAAACCTGAAGAAATTGCACACTCAATATTATTCAATTTAGACAGCGCCGCAAAAACGCCCGTTGTATTAAACAGCTTAAACCACTCGGCACTGCGTATTGAAAAGCACGGCAATCTTTTTCGCATGCTTTATGCAGATGGCGTTGCTGAAACAACTGCCTTTAAAGAAATTGTAAGCCGCGAGTTTGATATGCACCCTAAATATATTGGCATTTTTGCCTTAAAGGGTTTTGTAGACAGCGCAGATAATATGCCGGCACGCTTTACCTTCTTCCGATTAACCGGCGAAAACTGCAAATAGTTCGTTAATAACGATTGTTACAGGTGACAAACCATGCCGCCTGCTTTGTTTGCGGTTAACTGCTCATAATTTTATGAGTATACATTGTAATTCATATAGCTGCCCCATGTTGAAGAATCTGTTCTATCTTTCATAAAATTGACGATCATGGTACGCAAATCAATCCTCATTTTTATTGTATTGCCGGTATTTATGCTTTTGGCTTTTAATAAAGGCGTCAATAAAGATGGTAAGTGGAAAAGTTTGTTTAATGGTAAAGACCTTAAGGGATGGGATACCTACCTTGGCCCCGGGTATGATGCGTCAGGCAAACAGACACCTGCTTTGGGATTAAATAAAGATCCAAACCATGTATTCAGCGTGGTGGATGATAATGGTGAGAAAGTAATACGTATTTCCGGTGAAGGCTTTGGGGCCATTACAAGTAAAGAGGTTTATGAAAACTACCACGTTCAGCTAATGTTCAAATGGGGGAAAAATACCTGGGGACCAAAGAAAGGCAAGCCAAAAGATAGCGGCCTGCTATACCACTGTGTTGGACCTGACGGCGCCGATTTTGGCAACTGGATGCGCAGCCAGGAATTTCAGATTGAGCAGGGTAATGTTGGAGATTATTGGGGCGTTGCCGGCGGCTTTGAAGAAATACCGGCTAAAAGGTTAAACGACAGCCAATATGTTTATACCCCGGGAGCGCCGCTTTTAACCTTCAGGGATAAAACAACTGTTGGGCGGCGTTGTATAAAACAGGGTGACGCAGAAAATGCAGACGGCTCATGGAACACGCTTGACCTTTATTGCCACGGCGATACCAGCGTACATGTTGTAAATGGCAAGGTGATGATGATCTTATGTCGCTCGCAGCAATGGAGTAATGGTAAAGCGTCTCCATTAACAAAAGGTAAATTGCAAATACAAAGCGAGGGTGCAGAAGTGTTTTACAAAAACATAAGGGTACAGGCAATAAAAGTAATTCCTTCAGAATTATTAGGGAATTGAACGCTGATTTTAAGGATGATCAAGATTAGCAGGATATTATTTTCCATTCAGCAATGTTGGCATTCGTATAGCAATTGCAGAGCATTTGTTGCTGTTACCATCTGCTGGAAAATAGAAAATCTTTTTTAGCCTTAGCGTCCTGTTCTAATCGTCCAAATGCCCTATCTTCAATCAAATTAATTACTACACACATTATTAACTGCTATGCAAAGGTTCCAGGGCTTAATAGGTATTGCGCTTATCCTCGGGCTGGCCTATCTATTTTCTAACAATAAAAAACGCATCAATTTCAGGCTGGTTATTACAGGCATTATAATACAGGTGGTAATTGCGGTACTTGTTTTTAAAGTGCAGCCTGTGGAGCAGTTTTTTGCATGGCTCGGCCGCGGTATTGGCAAATTGGAAAGCTTTGCAAGGCAGGGTGTCTCATTCGTTTACAGCGGGGTTGTTGTTGAGCCGGTAAGTGGCAGCGGCAGTTTTATGAACTATGCAAATGGCGGTTTTGTATTTGCATTTAATATTATAGGCATACTTACGCTGGTTTGTGCGTTGGTTGCGTTATTTTATTATTTCGGCATCATTCAAAAGGTGGTGTCGTTTCTTGCAAAAGGAATGAATTATATAATGCGTGTTAGTGGCGCTGAGGCACTAAGTAATATAGCAAGCACTTTTGTTGGGCAGGTTGAAGCGCAGGTAATGATACGGCCCTACCTGCCGGGCATGACCATGAGCGAATTGCTAAGCAGCATGACTGGCAGTCTTGCCTGTATATCAGGCGGCATACTGATAGTATATGCAGGTATGGGCGAGCGCGCTGGTTTAAACCTTGCGCCTACACTTATCGCAGCCAGTCTTATGGCGGCCCCGGGTGCGCTGGTTATAAGTAAAATTGTATTCCCTGAAACGGAGGAAAGTCAAACAATGGGTCGTGTAAAGTTACCGGTTACCAATACCTATAAAAATGTTATTGACGCCATTGCACATGGTGCAGGTGATGGTTTTAAAATAGCCCTGAACGTGATTGCCATGCTAATCGGCTTTATTGCGATTATTGCGTGCCTCGACTATGTATTGCAAAAAATAGGGATCCTTTTTCATTTGCCCTTCCAACTATCTTTAACATGGATATTCGGGAAAATATTTTACCCTTTCGCGTGGGCTATGGGTGTGCCACAGCACGATATTGCCGGCTCAGCAACTTTGTTAGGGGAGAAATTAAGTATTAATGAGTTTATCGCATTCAATAACCTTACCAACAAAAGTGTTGACATTGCACCTGGTAAAGGCATGTTGATAACCTCCATCGCCATTTGCGGGTTCGCCAACTTCAGCAGTGTGGGTATGCTTATTGGCGGCATAGGTGAAATTGCGCCTGAGCGAAAAACCGACCTCGCCCGGCTTGGCCTTAAAGCCCTGTTTTGCGGAACATTGGCGTCTTATTTATCGGCAACAATTGCAGGCATTTTAATGTAGATATTCACTAACTTTAACTGATTACTACCGCACTAATAATTGCCACATGAAAATCATCGCATGCTCTTTCCTCTTGTGGGTGCTGTTTGCTTTTATAGCATGCGGCAACCTGTACGCGCAACCGGTAAAAGCTGTAAATCTTTCCGCCATACCCAGTGCATTAAACTGGGAAAATAAGCCGTTGAGTTTTACACAAACCAACAATTCGTTCACAATAACTGCGGGTGAAAAGACAGATATGTTTCGCGATCCGAATGTTACTTACAACACAGATAATGCTCCTAAACTATTGTTTACACCGTCTGGTAATTTTGTTATAACCGCCTGCATACAGCATAGCTTCACCAATAAATGGGATGGTGGCGCTATTGTGCTAAAAGCAAATAATCTTAACTGGATCAAGTTTTGTTTTGAAAAAGATTATACCGGCCAGCACCGGGTAGTTAGTGTTGTTACAAATGATATCTCTGACGATTGTAATTCTGCAGCGATAACCGGCAATATGGTATATTATAAAATGGCCAAAGCAGATAATGTAATTACACTGTATTATTCAACTGATGGGCAAAAATGGTTCTTAATACGCCACCTGCAGTTTAATGCAAAGGGGCCGCTTAGCCTGGGCTTTCTTGCTCAATCGCCAACAGGCAAAAGTTGCAGCGTTACATTCTCACATATTAGTTATTCATCAAAAAAAATAAAAGACCCATACCTGGGTGAGTGATAACAATAGCATTGTATTAACTGTGCATCGCCCCTTCAATACCAACAACGGCATTTATTTTGTTATTTTGTGTTATGCAGGTACAGGAAAACATTTCCCTTCGACCATATAACACATTTCATATTGATGTTGCGGCTAAACAGTTTGCCGCGTTTTCATCAACTGATGAATTAGAAACCCTCCACGCTTTTTCCAGGTTTACAGTTGACAGTTCGCGCTTGCTTATCCTTGGAGGCGGCAGTAATATTTTATTCATCAATAATTTCAGCGGCCTTGTATTAAAGAATGAATTGAAAGGTATTGAGATCATCAAAGAGGATGCCCTGCATTATTACGTAAAAGTAAGCGCAGGTGAAAACTGGCACCAGCTTGTTTTGCATTGTATTGCGCATAATTATGCAGGACTTGAAAACCTAAGCCTTATACCCGGCTGTGTTGGCGCAAGCCCCATGCAAAA
Source organism: Bacteroidota bacterium (assembly GCA_013285915.1). Classification (GTDB taxonomy): domain Bacteria; phylum Bacteroidota; class Bacteroidia; order Chitinophagales; family Chitinophagaceae; genus JABDFW01. The sequence goes on along the minus strand of JABDGS010000006.1, from coordinate 22,239 downwards.
TATAGGTGCTTATGGCGTGGAAATTAAAGATGTATTCGAAAGCCTGGAGGCCTATGATCTGGAAGATAAGAAAGTAGTAACTTTTAGTTTAAATGACTGCGAATTTGGTTACCGGGAAAGTGTTTTTAAAAGAAGACATAAGGGTCGCTTTGTTATATTAAATGTGACTTATCGCTTAAATAAGCAGCCATTATTCAACACTTCTTATGGAGCAATTGAGCAGGAATTGCAGGGTATGGGCGTAAAAGAACTTAGTATACAGGCAATATCGCAAGCCGTTATTAATATACGTTCATCCAAATTACCAGATCCTGCGCAAATTGGCAACGCAGGCAGTTTTTTTAAAAACCCCCAAATAAGCATTGAGCAATTTAATATTTTGAAGGAGAAGTATGCTGGGCTGCCCGGTTACCCTGTTAATGAATACAACATAAAAGTGGCTGCAGGCTGGCTTATTGAACAATGCGGGTGGAAAGGCTACCGCGAAGGCGACGCAGGCGTGCACGCAAAACAGGCGCTCGTGTTGGTTAATTACGCTAACGCGGGTGGCGAAGACATATACAAGCTTTCGGGGAAAATAATTGAAAGCGTACAAAATACATTTGGCATTACACTTGAGCGGGAAGTAAATATTATATAGCTTTTTTGTTACAGTTGCAACAATAGCGGCGATTCAATGGTCAATGGGTAAAACCACCCATGAATAAAACCTTCAACCTTTTTATTATCACGCTTCTTACGTATTATAATGCAACCTGCCAGGATACTATACACCTAAGTAAAAAATACCATCCGGGGCAAAATGGTCAGGGTACTGTCGTTACAGACAGGCCGCCGCAGGCGGTTTACGGAGAGCTTTATGGCCGCGCCCTAATATACAGCATTAACTACGACAGCCGGTTTCAGAAAAAGCTTACGGGCATGGGCTTTAGCGCAGGCGTAGGTGCTCTTGCAGTAGATGGACAAAGTTTCGTTGCGATCCCATTTTCAATAAACAACCTGTCAGGCGCCCACGGGCACTATTTTGAATCAGGAGCAGGTGTAACATTTGTTAACGCGAATGTACTGACCTTTGATGATGTATCGCCCGACAACAAAAGCAGGCTGCTTGCAACATTAACCCTGGGTTACAGAAGCCAACCAGTGACCAGTGGTTTAAACTTCAGGGCTGGCCTTAACTTTATTGCCGGCAGTGGGGTATTTATCCCTTACCCCTATGTTAGCCTGGGGTTCAGTTTTTAAAAAATTATTTCCACCAACTACAAAGTTGTTTCAGCCTGTTACGGTCTATTTACGGCCATTCGCTAAATGGATGAAAAACATTGCACAAAAAAGTATTTTTTTAGCAGTCATTAGTTTTTAGGTACTGATGCCTGGATAAGAGGTGTTGAAATAATTTTACACTTCTTCCCTTTGCATTAAATATGAAACCATCATACGGGGGTGTGATGGTTTCTTTTTTATTAAAGCGGCAGATTGATGCAAAAAATTCAATGCTCAATATTCGTTGCCTAAACAAGGAATGGATACAATTTTATTTATGTATCGTCTTTGTCTGCGCAATGGGTATTGAGCACTGATTATTCAATATCTTCCTCACAATATGCATTGCTGCATATTCCCTACTGTACTACTATCTTCTCCGTATGACTTTCCTTATCTGAACTTACTTTTAAAAGATATACGCCTTTAGCAAGGTTTTGTACGGGTATATTGATACGTTGCCCGGTTGTTACCGCCGATTGTTCACCTTTGTATACCACCCTGCCGGAGGCATCTGTCATAATCATTTGCAGTTTTGCAAAATTGGTGTTAGCAAATAGTGCTGTGCTGCTGCCGACCGGGTTTGGATACACCTGCCACAACAAGTGTGAGCCATTAATACTTACCGCGGCCACTTTTGAGCGTTCAAAGTTGCCGTCTTTATCAACCTGTTTAATTCTGTAATAATTCATTCCATCATACGGCGCAACATCTGTAAACGAGTATTTTTCAACACCGTTATAAGCTTTGCCTGCCGCCACAGTGCCTATTACGTTGTAGTTGACAGCGTTGATGCTTCTCTCAACATCAAAATGATCGTTATTTACCTGTTCGCTTACATTCCAGTTTAATAAAATATTGTTATTGCTGCCTTTTTGCGCCGTGAAGTCTAACCATTTTACAGGCAATGCAAGCGTGTGCAGGTCAATACTGGTAAATACATAAAATTCTCCTGGTTTTAACGTAACACTGGTTGTTGCATTTGTAATAACTGTTGACGAATCTGTGAGATAACTATACCATGTGCCGGTATTCGGGAAGGTTACATTAGCCGTTTGCGGTGTTACCCCAATATTACCCATTACTACCAATTTAAGATTGCCTCCAACAACGTTAAGCCACTTAAGTGTAGTGCCCGACCCAACATTGTAATTTACGTTACCTGTTACAAAAGTTGACAGGTAGGCAGGTTGGTTACGCAGCCTTAACAAGGCGGCATAAACATTATATAATGCCCTGCGTCTCGTATCATTATAATAGTTCCATTTTATTGGTTTGTTATCAAGGCGGCAGTTATTGTTTATGGTTGTACCATCTGCGCAGGTATTTATGCTATAATCATATCCCAACTCGCCAAACTGCCAAATCATTTTTGGCCCGGGTATCATCGCCCAAAATGCTGTGGCCATAGCATTTCGCAGCAAGCCGGTAGCCGTGTCTTTAACATTGTAACTACCATTGCTGTTACCATACTGCTCGTTCTTATACATTAGCCTTTCTTCATCATGGCTTTCCTGGTAGCCTACTGCATACGCATTCGTTAAACCCCTTGCATTGTAAATCCCGTAGCTAAAATCTGAGTTATCAGTATAGCCCATAGTAACCTGGTTTAAGGTGCCGTTCATATTATCCCAAACCATCATACCCGTATTAGTTTCAACCTGCTCTTCGCTGTTATCAGCAAACATCTCCAGTATTGTATAGCTGCCGGGTGATACTGCCTGCTGGTGTTTATAAAGGGTATCCCAAATATTTACACGCGCCTGGTCGTAATTGCCCACGGTAGTAGTATTACAATTATTGCCCGTGGCATCGCAGGTATTTGTAGGCGTAAAACCTTTCGCAAGGTCAAAACGGTAACCGTCTATATGGTAATTGTTAAGCCAATGCGCTATCACGCGGTCACGAAAATCGGCAGTAGCCTGGCTGGCATTGTTAAACTGGTAACCAACATCAAATGCATGCGTGTAATGTTGTGCAAACCAAGGGTTATCTGCCGCTGGTATATTGTTGGCGCCATCAAAATACATTTGCACCATAGGTGACGACCCGAATGAATGGTTTAATACCATATCCATAATTACAGCAAAACCTTGTTGGTGGCATGCATCAATAAATTGTTTTAAGGCAGTTTCAGTGCCATAAGCCTTATCCGGCGCAAAATAAAAATTAGGATTATAACCCCAACTGTTGTTGCCTTCAAATTCATTTACCGGCATAAGTTCTATCGCATTTACGCCTAAACGCTTTAAATAACTTAGGGTGTCTTTCAGCGTTTGGTAGTTACCTGCGGCAGTAAAATCCCTTACCAGCAATTCGTATATCAAAAGGTTACGTTTGTCAGGCCTTGTAAAATTGGTAACCTGCCAACTGTACGCGGGTTTTGCTGTTTGCAGCACGCTCACTATTCCTGTTGTTTTACCCGTTGGATAAGCTTTTAGGTTAGGATAGGTAGTGGATGAAATAAACTTATCATTATCTGGGTCTAAAACCTTTTCAGTATTATAATCTGCTACTTTTATTTTGCCATCAATAAAGTATTGGTAAGCGTATTCAACACCCGGCGTTAACCCTTTCAATCTAATCCAGAACCGGTTATTGTCGCTGGTTTCATTCATTTGGTAGGCCACTGCCGGCGTCCAGTTATTAAAGTCGCCAATTACATAAATGTTTTGCTTGCCTGGCGCATATAGTACAAGTATGGCAGATGTGTCGCCGCTTTCGTAATTAATGCCGTCTTTAGCACCTGGTGGTAAATCAGCAATAGTTGTTGGTGAAGAAACAATGAAATTCAGCGTATCGCTGGCATTGGTTGACCCATTATTTGTAACAGCTATTATTTGCTGGTTACCGGGTGCAACAATGGTTGGGCTTGCAGTGGCTGAAGTGCTGGCGGAATTTGCAACTTGGGTGCCGTTAAAATATATTTTTAGTGATCCTGCCTGGCTTGACTTAGCAGTAATATCAATATTATCGCCCACACCCTTGGTAATAGGTTCTGGTGCAGGGTTATACAATGGCTGGCGATATGGTTGATCAACACGTGCATATAACCCATTATCGTAAACAGGTATATACATATCGCTGCCATCTGCATTACGTTCAACGCTGTTACCGTTACCGTTCCTGAACAGAATAGCTATTTTTAGGATATGCTCTGTAGGATCTGACATACCAAAAAAAGTTCGTAAGCCACCAGTTATAGTATAGCTCCATTTGTTGCCCCCTAAATAAGCCGCATTCGCGGCAGCCGGTGTAGTGGCCCAGGTAAATGGCACGTATTTCCAGTCGCTGCTGTTGGCACTTTTCGTGGTTATTGCGCCAATATGCACATACACATCGGTTGTTGGCGTATAATTCAACAGGCCCTTATTGCCATAATTGGCATCTATGGTAATAGTTACAGGCGTTGAGCTTTCCTGTATAAAAACAGGAGTCCATGATAATAATTGTGCTTTGGCAATAACGGCAATAAATAGCAGTGTGATAAGTGTAAAAATCCTTTTCATCGGCGAGCTTTTTGGTTTAAATAATTGGCTTTAACAGCAGAAATACAAATGTTGTGTATTTTTTACACATTGCAAAAATTATTTGCATTATTTATACAACATATATTGGCGCGAATGGTTGTGGCCGATAATTATTTTAATAGGCAAGGCCGGAAAGGTGAATGGAGAAGAAGTTTATTGCGCTGTTTTAACTTAATATGTCCTGATATTTTAAAATCTAATACCAATTATCCAGTTTTAAATAAATTCATATTTACTTTAGCTTATTATGAGAATTGCCGCATTAATATCAAGAATATTGCTTGGGTTTATTTACTTAGTATTTGGCCTGGATTACTTTTTGCATTTTATACCTTATCAGCCTTTGCATACCGGTAACGCAGGGGCCTTTATTGCCGGGCTTAAAGGCACGGGGTACTTTTACCCTATGCTTAAGGTTATACAAATAGTGGGTGGTGCATGTTTAATGGCAAACCTGTATGCGCCATTTTGGGCAGTCGTGGTTTTCCCGATCAGCTTAAATGTGTTATTGTTTCATACTGTGTTAGTACCATCCGGTTGGCTAATGGGTGTTACACTAATTGTACCCAACCTGCTTTTAGGCTATGCATACCGCAAATATTATAACGGTATGTTTACTATGAAGGCTTTTGTATAAACAATCGTACATTCCGGGGAAATTTATTTTGATGGGCGAACTCACCACTTACTTATTAATCTTCAATTAATTTCAGCAACGCCAGTTTTGCATATGGAAAACTGTTATTAAATTATTCAGTTCTCAGGCTTTTACCGGTTTAGCAATAGCCGCCCTGATAGTTTGAAAGCTAATTGTTACCAAAGCGATAACGAAATCAATAAAAGCAGGCTTGGGCTGTAAGGTAGCAGGGTTTTTAGGAAAAGGTGTCTTGTTGATGTAAAAATTGAATTATCGTGATGACTGTTGCCATGTTATTGGGTGAGCGAAAACGATCCATACAAAACTAAAAAGCCTGTAAATATGCGTATTTACAGGCTTTTTAGTTTATTTAAATTCTATTAGTCGGGAAGACAAGATTCGAACTTGCGACCCCTTGCACCCCATACAAGTGCGCTACCGGGCTGCGCCACTTCCCGAACACAATCCAAAAATGGGCATCATTTCAGGGCGGCAAAAGTAATCAGGTTTGCCTTAATTTCAAAATCTGAATACAACTATCTATCTCCGGTTGCGAAAGCAACCCTGCGCACAACTATGCAGGCATGATTTATCCCACGTATCAACGAAGGTTATAAGTTGCAAATTTCAGCGAGTTTGCTTTTTTATATCCCGGCCGCATCGTCCTTATTGTCGTCAGATTTCTTAGCTTTCCTAGCATCCCGCACCTTTTTTGCTCCATAACCAATGCCTGCAGCCACAAGCAGGCTAATCCCGCCATCAATCGGGGCACCAACATCGCCTCCGGGGCCGGACGGCGATCCTGCTACCGCGTGCAAAAAGGGAATTGTAAGCAATAAACCTGCAATAAACAGTGCTTTTTTAGTTGTGGTATTTACGTACATATGCTTATTTTAAAAAGTTTAAAATGAACCTGGAGGATAAAAGGACTTTAAAACGGTGCTCCGCAAGGGTTTGCTGCTGAATTGTCAGTGACACCAATTGAAGCCAACCTGATTTTTGCTACCAACCCAACCGAAAATACAGCAATCGAGCAGCTAGTTTTACTTAAACACTAAATTGATAACCTAAATTAACCGTATAAAAATAGCAAATTGCTTTGTATTGCAAATATTATTTGTATGCGAACTGCAGGAATTTGTATGCAAGCCGAGTTTTTTTGCCTTCTTCACGAAATTATTCTTAAGTTTTGCAGGGGGTTTTAAATCTGTTGTTCTGGTTGATGGCGGCTGTGGTTTAACAAACTGGCTGCTTTTGAGGGTAAATAATACGAAGACGTTAAGCGGTTTTATTTACTTAAATGCAAACCTTGAGATTGTGTTAAACTACAGAACGGAAAATTGCTATGGCATAGATAGCGCTCAATTGTACCAATTAGAATAATTATGAAAGCAATCTCGCTGCTAACAGGTTGGCAAACCTCAAAAAATTATGCCGGAAAGGTTCTTTTACTAAACGCTCCCTTAACAATACTTATCTACATGCACATGCAGAAAAATACCACGCTTAGTAATGTTGAACCCTTCCGGCTTAATTACTGCAAAACCTGTGCTGTTAGTTTTGCTTTTTAGTATCAAAAATTTTATCTATACGCTCCAGAATATCCTCATAATGGTATTTTGTCATATTATCTTTTACCAGTGGCAATGCATCTTTTATATCAGTTCTAAGTGTGCGCAGCGCACCTTTTAAAATTGACAGTACATCAGATTTTGCAATATCCATTTGCGAGCCAATGTACTCACTGAAAAATCTACGCGGGTTATCCACCCTCAACCCGGGAGGAAAATTTACTGTAGCCGGGTTGGCTATTATGCTTCCTATTTTTTCAACAAATATTTTTTGAAAATTACGCTTGTACCAATCCGGAGTTGTTTTTGTATACAGCTCGCTCCAGATATTTTTACGCAGGTCGTTTACAAAAGCCTCAAGTGTGTAAGTGCTGTCACCCTGCATGGCAGCGTTGTCAATAACCCTTGCCATACGCGGTGTATGTAAAAAATTACTCATCAACCCGTCCTGCATTGCCCTTATTTCATCAACCACCTGGTCCTGGTTAAAAAGCTTCTGCATCTTAAAATCTACAAGCCAGGCGGGTGTCGTAAAAACATTTCTCTTAAGAAAAGCCATCGCCTCAAGTTGTGTTGCCTTAGGCACAGGAACAAATACTTCTCCCCCATCCTGGTCTGCAGTTCTTGGTGTAGCATATATACCACCTATGTTGGCGAGTACATGGTTTACATACCTTACATACTGGCCGCGTACTTCGCCATATACTTCATCAACCTGGCCAAAATCTTTACCATCCTCTTCAAGCCATTTGGGCAGGTTAGGCAAAATTCTCTTTAGGTTTTTAATACCATATTCGCCCGCCTTCATTGCATTATCGCCAAGGTCTTCATTTTGCGCCCGCGGATCGGGGTAGTTAGGACTATACGGTGGCCGCTGTTCAAGAAATAAAAGGCTTTTATTTTTAAGACTCTCCTTTATCCAACCATTTACAATTTCTTTTTCCTGGTATTCATCTTTATCAAAAACAGGAGTATAGCCATATTTTATGGCCCACAAATCATAATCACCTATTCTTGGGTAAATGCCCGCCTTTTCGATATTATCTTCGGGTTGCGCAACATAGTTAAACCGTGCATAGTCCATAATAGATGGCGTATGCCCGTGTGCTTCAACCCATGCCTTGTTTCTCAAATTCTCCACCGGCACCGTTGATGATGCACCAAAATTGTGCAGCAGGCCCAATGTGTGTCCTACTTCATGGGATGAAACAACCCGGATAAGATCGCCCATCAATTCGTCATCAAATTTCACCTTGCGCGCCCGGGGGTCAATATTGGCGGCCTGGATTAAATACCAGTCGCGCAATGTCTTCATAACATTATGGTACCATCCAATATGACTTTGTAGAACTTCACCGCTGCGGGGATCAAAAGTTTGCGGCCCATATGCATTGGGTATGTCAGAGGCGAAATAATGTATCATGCTAACGCGAATGTCTTCGGGGCTAAGTGTGCTATCGTTCTCGGGAAAGTCTTTTGCAACAATGGCATTTTTGAAGCCAGCCTGTTCAAAAGCTTTATTCCAGTCCTCAATACCCAGTTTTAAGTATTTACGCCATTTAACGGGCGTGGCAGGGTCAATATAATAAACAATTTGCTTGGTGGGTTCAACCAGTTCCCCGCGTTTCATTTTCTCAATATCTTCAGTCTTTGGTTCAAGCCTCCATTTTCTTATAAAAGTTTCTTTTTCACTTCTCTGGGCATCCAGCCCATAGTTTGTATACTCACTTGAAAAATACCCAACCCTGCTGTCAGCAAACCTTCTCTTCATCGGCACTTTAGGCAGCATAACGAGGCTTGTGTTTATTTCGAGCGTAACCATACCAACATTATCAGCATCAGTAATATTAAGGTTTGGGTTATTAACAGGTGCGGTCATGTACGTTTTTGTTGCCCTAACTTCCGTGTTGTACGGGAACGTTTTAATATAGTTAATAAAACTCCTGTCAGGCAACAATGCAGCAAGCCCAAAAGCCCTTTTAAACCCTGGTTGCAGTGTTAACGCCGGGCTTTCGCTTTTAAGAAAATCTGTTACATCAATAACAACACCGGCTGAATCTTTTGAGAAAGCTTTAATATCAAACGCGCCTGCTATTGCCTCTGTGTTCGATGATTTAACGGCTTTGCTTATGGGGTTATCATCGGTAGCAACATTAAAGTAAGAAACGACACGCAAAAACAATTTATTATCAGGCCCTTTTTCCCAACGAAGGGTTTGATTATTTTGTTGTTCGCCGCCATAGCCAATACCGTTTGCAGTTTTCGCAATTCTCACATTCGCCATCCACTCCCTGTCTATAAGCGAATCAGGAATTTCAAAATAATATTTATCCTCAATTTTATGTACCGTAAAAAAACCCTTATGGGTTATGGCCTTGTCCGTAATTACTTCGCTATACGGCTTGAGGCCTGTTTTTTGTTCCGTTGGTTTTGCAGCAATTTTTTTCGCAGTATCTGCTGCGTTTGCCGGCTGCTGTTTTTTCTCCTGTGCCTTAATGCAATTGATACTAAGAACAGCAACCAATGCAAATACAAGTTTTCTCATTTTTTGTTTTTTCCGGGTATTGTTTAATTATTCGCATCAAGCCAGCTGTTGCGCACTACCAATTGTTCGCTGGTAGGGTTTGGCATAATAATAAACTGGTTTAATTTTTTTGCAGGTACCCGCACCATAGGTGCGCTTAGTGTAATATCTTCATCCTTGCCTGCGTCATTTTTACGATGTACCCCGATTGATAAAATGTCGCCAACTTTTGCGGTTTTAAATAAAGCATTAATTCTACCCTGTAACGAAAACGGCTTAACTTCAACACCGTTTATACTCATAATTGTATCATTAACCCGATAGCCCATTTGATGGCCAAAGTCATTCAGTGCAGATACATCAATTACAACCGGCCGCCCATTTACTTTATTTGGCAAAAACCGGACTGAGCCAAAGGTAAACGTGCTGTCGCCCGTTAACACCGATGCTTTAAAGTCGATGCCTGCAAGTGCAAATATTTCTTCCAGGGGCAATGGCGTATTGCCTGATACATACGTCAGCAAAAACTGTTTTATTTCAGGGTAGGTAAGCTGCCCAATAACATCAAATAATTCATCATCTTTAAAAGGCTTGTCTTTACCATATTTTTTTGACAAATCGAAAATCAAGTTTATCAGGCCATATTTTCCGGCTGAAAGCTGCCGCAGTTTAATATCAAGACAAGCAGAAATTAAAGCACCTTTTTGATAGACATTTATAAATTGGTCAGCATATTTATCAAGCACATTTGCACTCATTACTGTAAAAGGCACCGTATCGTTAAAGAACTGGCGGGATAATGTAACTTTTTGGGTAAGCACATTTAGAAGATCCTCCCTGCTTATTAATCCATATCTTTCCTGCGAAATATGGGCATTATATTCTGTTGAACCTTCGTACAACCAAAGATGTTTCGACATTTTGGGTGCGTTAAAATCAAAATATTGTATTTCTTCAGAATGAATACTCAGTGGTGTGATAATATGAAGAAACTCATGTGCAGCCACGTCGGTAAAATTCTGTGCCAGTGCCTTGGGGTCGCCCTCCTGCATATAATATACTGATGAATATGAATGCTCCAGCGCTCCATTGGAGCCTGATACCCCCACCTTGTCATCCAGGTAAAGTATAAATGCATACTTTTTAACGGGTAAAGAGCCCCCAAGATATTTGGCAGTCGCCTGCAGGAGTTTATTAAAGTTATCTGCAAGAAATAAGGCCGATACTTTTTTATTGGGTGAGTAAACGCTTATAAGTACTTTACTATCCTTAACCATAATTGATGCAGTATCGGGCCTGCAATACATAAGGGGGTTATCAACCAATGTATTATATGTGTTGGTTGAAAATTCATCAACCGTGGTACTTTTGTTAGCATCCTCCATAGCCGTTGAGCCATATAATTCAGGGCTATGGTTAATGGTTAATTTGTACGGCACCTGTTTCATACCATCAAAATAACCTATGAAACAATGTGTGTTAATTACAAAATCTGTGTCAGCTTGTATATTGCTGCCTGTTGGTTCAAATACTTTTTTACTGGTACTGTCCCTGTCGTCAAAAGTGTCGTTCACTTTATAGCTGACTGTGTTTAAAGATTTGGCATTTTTTATTTTCCAGCCGTTTAGGTTTATTTTTTCAACAGGCAGAGGGTTTCCTTTTTTATCAAAAGCTGCAAAATCTTCAATAAAACGGCCAAAATCGTCTATTGAATAGGTGCCGGGCACAATTTTAGGTATATAGTATATTATTTCATCCTGCTTAATTGCTGGTGCAGCCATTTGCACCTGTACTTTATCATCTTTTACATTAACCAGGTCAATTGTAAAACTATAGCTGTTTTTTTGGGAGAATGAGTTAAGGGTAAGTAATGAAAATATTGAAATTAACAGACGTTTCCGCATAAATGTTAGTTTGTTAGGCAACGAATTTATCTTCAATAAAACTGTATATTATCCCCCTTATCGGGGGATTTGGGATGAATGGTAAAATGACTATTCAGGTCTTAACTTATACGATTTGAGTTTTTGCAACCGGGGGGCATATTTCATTTTTCGGGCATTATTCACGCCTGTTTTGTATTTTACAATCAAAATTTTCAAGTTTCCGCTTTTTATCTCTCAGTTCGCCCTTTTCTTTTCATCCTCAGCGCCACCACTTAGCTTCCTGGCAGCAGCAACTTTGTTATTGCCAAAATGATAGGTGAAAGAGAGGGTGGCAACCCTTGAATCACGCCACACAGAGAACGTTTCCTTATAATCCCTGAAAGTATTGGTGGCGCTTATTGCCGCATGAAAAATATCGCCCACATTAAATTTAATATTTGCTTTTTTCTTCATTATGGTTTTTTGTATACCGGCCGATAAAAGCATTGAAGGCTTTACATCCAGGTAGCCATAAATTTCCCGGTATTTATAAAAGCCGGTTAGCTCGCCGGTAAACCCGCTGCCCATTGTAAAGGTGTTGGTAGTATTAATACTAAAAGTTACGTTACCATTATGCAGAGTGGTATTTGCAAGATCGCCTTTGTACAAGCCATAATATGCAGTTACATCGTTAACAGTGTTCCACCATTTTGCTATTTTAACAGGAGCTGAAACCTCCATGCCATAATATTGGTACTGGGTAAGATTTTTATCTGTTTGAATTGTTATTTTATCCTGGGTTGGGCTTGGTATTAACACTGTAACCATTTGGTTGCTGGTAACACTATATGAAAGGGTTGTAGTAATTTGCTGTTTATAGGTGTGGCTTAATTCAACAGCATATGTAAATTGGGGTTGAAGATATGGGTTACCCTCGGCATAAGTGCTATTATTTATATATAGCCTGAAAGGATTTAACTGCTTATAACTTGGTCTATCCAACCTGCGGCTTATGCTTAAACCAAAGCTATTATCATCTGATGCCGTATAATTAAAGAAAGCACTGGGAAATATCTTAATATAGCTTGTATCAAATTTTTGCCCTGTGGTTACCTGGTTGCCTGAGGCATTCGTTTGCTCAGCCCTCAGACCAAGCTGCATGGTTAATTTTTTATACTCCTTATTAAAATTTATATAGCCTGCATTTATGTTTTCTTTATAAATAAAATGGTTGCTTTGGGTAGGGTCGTAAATGGGCGTACCACTGCTTGCATCGTAATATTTTATGTCGTTGTCTGCCGTAACCTCACTGCTTTTAAAGCCTGCTTCAATTTTAGCCTTGTTTTTTAAGGGGTTAACATAATCAGCCTTAACTGATTTTATAGTAAGGTTGCCCGCTACTATGCCTGTTAAAATATTTTGCGGTGCATTCTGCACCCCTTCCAGGGTATAAAAATTGGTTACAAAGCGCTGGCCATCAGTATTATTATAACCCGCATAATCCAGGTCAACAGTTAGTTCTTTGCCCGTTGAATCAAAACTGTGTTTGAAATTAACGTTTACAGCAAAATTGTGCAGTGTGTCAACTAAATTACCCTTGTTGTCGTTATACGATTGCTTCGTTTGGCCACCATCTAAAACAATGGTATGTGAGCTTTCATGGTTGGTAAATTTATTTTCAATACCATTTACCACAAAACCGATAGTTGTTTTTTTATCTAAGGTATAGTCAATACCAGCCCTGTAAGTATTTGTGTTAAAAATAAAATGCAGGTAGTTTGTTTGGTCGTATGCACCGGTTACACTACCGTCAGTTAAAAACTGACGGTACAGATCAAGGTGATTATAATTTTCGCGGTAGCTGTAATTGTAGTTGCCGAAAATGTTTATGTTCTTATTACGGTTATTAAAGCTAAAGCCTGCCCCTGTTTTGGGGTAGGTACCCTGCCCATAATTTGCTGTTATGGTGCCGTTTGTACCCATGCGCTGGTCTTTTTTCAAAATAATATTGATAATACCAGCGCTGCCTTCCGCATCATATTTTGCGGATGGGTTTGTAATTATTTCAATTTTTGATATCGCACTTGATGGCATGGCGCGCAGGTAGTTTCCAAGGTCGGCGCCTGCTATACCAGACGGTTTGCCATTTATCATTACTATTACACCCTGTTTACCTTTTAAGCTGATGTTATCATCTTTATCAATAACAACACCCGGTGACCGTTCCAGTACATCCATAGCCGTGCTGCCAGAGCTTACGATGCTGTTCTCTACATTTACTACCGTTTTATCAAGCTGCTTTTCAATAAATGGTTTTTGCGCCTGCACTGTTACATCCTGTAACTGGCCAACCTGGGCGGTGAGTACTACATCAGGAACATTTATCGACAGATTTTTCTCATCAAGTATAATACTTCCAGAAGTATATTTTTTATAAGACGTGTGTGTTATTACCATAAAATAATTACCCATCCTTACCCCTTCAAAATAAGCCGTACCATCCGGCTCAGTAATAGCGATTTTAGCGATAGATGAGTCCTTTGTTAATAAAAGATTGACGGTAACCCCCTGTAAAGCAACATTTTTTTCATCACGAATTTTTACCGCTATTTTCCCCCTGGTTATATTTTGCTGGCCGCAGGCTATGCTAACAATAAATATGTGTGTGAGAAAAATAATAAAAACTTTGAGCCTCATAATTACAATTTGAAACAAAACTACCCGCGGCTATCTTGGAATTCATCCCCCTATTAGGGGGATATGGATGAGCGGTTATACTTTGTTAATCAGCCATCAATACTGTAAATGTTATCGTACCCTCTCCGCATTATGTGTTTATTACGCCCAGAAATACAGCGGGCGTTGTTGTACATAAAACCATTACCGCATTGCTAAAATTAAAAATCCCCCACATGGGGGATTATCTATGAGCAGACGAAAATATTTTTATCAAGTGCTAATTTTTGGCAGCTAATGATTTGTCGTTGCCAGCCATTTCATAAACTATATTCAGGGCTTCGCCAAGATAAACATCCTGCTTAAGGTTATTTATCCAAAACTTATTTCGCTCCAGTTTGTCGGGGTTGCCTTTAAATGCAGTTTTATCAACATCGGTATTATCGATATCAAGCTGCTTGCCAAGTTTAAGCAATGCCTGTGTGGCCTGTACCTGGGCCTTTACTTCTTTTAAATGCTGCCTGTATTTGTCAAGGTTCAGGCTAACTGCTTTTTTATTTTCTGTTGCAAGCCACTGTGTATTTTCCCTTATGTGCTCAAATACTGTAAGGCTGTCTTTACTTCTGCGGTATTCGCTTATTACTGGTGCCAGGTATGCTGATGAACTGCTTAGCGCATAGGTTGTTTTTGACAATTCGTCCCAGGGTAAAGCAGTTTTATTATTTCTCTCCATCAAATCATAAAACTCATAATATCCGGGTAATATAATATCGGGCGTTACACCTTTTAGTTGTGTTGAACTGCCGTTAATGCGGTAATATTTTTGAATAGTTAAATGCACAGTACCAAGGTCTTCATTTGTATTTAAAACCTGGCTTATTGCAATTGGCCTTTGAACACTGCCTTTGCCATAGGTTGATGAGCTGCCTGTAATAATACCACGTTTATAATCCTGTATTGCCGCAGTAAAAATTTCTGATGCAGAAGCACTGAATTCGTTTACCATAACTTCCAGCGGGCCGGTATATAAAACTCCTTCATTTTTATCAGTAAGCACACCGGGGGGCCCTTGCCTGCCTTTTACCTGCACCACGGGGCCCTGGGGAACAAATAGCCCAACCATTTGCACTACTTCGTACAAACTGCCGCCGCCATTATCCCTAAGGTCAATAATCAGCCCTTCAATGTTTTCAGCCTGCAATTTCATAATTTCCTTTGCTACATCTTTTGAGCAGCTTGCACCATCATTACCATCGTAATCGGTATAAAACTTGGGCAGGTATATATACCCTATTTTTTTACCATTTTTCATTATCACATTGCTCTTTGCAAAAGTTTCATCAAGCTTTAATTCTTCTCTTACAATAGACACTGTTTTAATAGAGCCATCAGCTTTTTTAAGGGTCAGTTTTACAGTGGTGCCCTTATCGCCACGTATAAGTTTTATAGCATCAGTGCTCCCGTAACCAATTACATCAACAGGCTCACTATTACCTTGTGCTATTTTTAAAATAAGGTCTCCCCCGTTTACGCCGCCTGTTTTCCAGGCCGGGCCGCCCTGCGATACTGATGATATTTTAACATACCCGTTCTCTTCGCCAATAAATGCGCCTATGCCATAAAATTTACCGGTAATCTCCTCGTTCCACTCCCTTTTTTCCACAGGCATAAAAAAGCTTGAGTGTGGATCCATTTCGTTCGTAATGGTATTTAAAAACTCGCTGAAGTAGTCGTCGAGGGATGATTTGCCCAACTGCCTGTCCGCAAACTTATTTACTATTCTGGCAGCAAACTGCCGGGCTTTATTTTCAAGGGCGGTGTCTGACGCCTTTTGTACGGAGGTATCTTTTTCACGTTGCTCAAGTAAGTCGTTATACTTTTGAAGGGCGAGGTATTTTATTTTCTTTCTCCACAAATCACTTTGCTCCGCAGCTGTTGTCGCAAACCGCTCGTCTTTGTCGTTAACAACAAGCGTTTCATCGGTAGTGTATGTAAATGGGCTGGCGGTTATAGTTGCAAAGCTGTTCTTTAAGTCGCTCAAACGTTGCTTAAATATCTTTATAGCATCGTAAAAAAATGCAACCGTATCCCCCAATATTTCATCATCAATAGTGGTTTTATACTTTTGCAGGCTTTGAATATCTGTAGTGAGGAAGATGTTTTTATCGGGATCTAATTTCGCGATAAAGCCATCAAATATTGCTGCTGAAAAATTATCGTCAATTTTTTTTGGGCTATAATGCGCCTTCTCTAATATAAGCCCTGTACTGTGCAGCATTTTATTATACCTGTCTTCAGTTACAGCCCTTCCATAAGCGAAGTGCCTTACCAACAAAAATGCAACTACACATCCCAAAAAAATGGGCAACCCTCTTTTACCTAACATATAAATGAATGTTTTTTTCGAACCCACAAAATAGATTATTTACACAATATACATAACCATTTAATAAAAATTTAGGATAAGGATGAGCGGTTGCGGCTTACCTGGCGCCCGGCGGGCAGTATTCTTCAATAAATTTTATAAAAGTTTTACTCACGTGTTCGCTTGTGCCTTTGCCCTCATAAATGCCATGGGTGCGGTTGGGGTAAATCATCAGGTTAAATGTTTTGCCCTGCCGTACCAGTTCATTAATAAGGTTTTCAGCGTTTTTGTAGTGTACGTTATCATCGCCCGTACCGTGGATATACAGCAAGTGCCCCTGCAGGTTTTTTGCGAAATTTATAGGAGAACATTGCGTATAAGCCTCTTCATCATCCTGGGGCACGCCCATATAACGTTCCGTGTAAATATTATCATAAAAATGCTGGTCGGTAACGGCAGACACTGCTACACCTGTTTTGTAAATTTCAGGGTAGCGAAACATTAAGTTAAGTGTCATCGCGCCTCCCCCACTCCATCCGTGCACAGCCACACGGCTTGTATCAATAAAAGGCCATTTAAATACTTCAAGTGCCGCCATCGCCTGGTCCCTGCTGTTTACAATACCCAGTTTTTTATAAACAGCCATACGCCATGCGCTGCCTTTCATTAAGGGTGTGCCGCGGTTGTCCATAGCAATACCAATATACCCCCGCGGTATAAGCTGCGAGATATAGCCGTTAAAGCCCGGCAGGTCATTGGCAACTGCACTGGCCGGTTCGCCATACACAAAAAAGAATACCGGGTACTTTTTAGCAGGGTCAAAATCATTGGGCTTCGCCAAAATGCCGTCCATTTCTACACCATCAACTGTTCTAACTTTAAATTTCTCCATTTTAAAGCCAAGGTTGGGTGCAGTAAATTTATCATCTGTTGCCGGGTAAACCTTTACATGTTCAGGCAGGTGCACCAACCTGAAATTGTAATTGCGGTTAATATTGGCGTTTATGTGCAAAGCGTATTTTGCATCGGGTGAAAAGCGATAATTATTTGTTCCATCAAACACCTGGGGGGTAACCCTAACTGTATCGGGGTTATTAATATTTACTTTATATAAATAGTTTTGCGTGGCGTCGTACGGTGTTGCATCAAAATAAACATCGCCCGTAATTCGGTCGTATGCAACAAAGTTTGCATCAAAATTTCCTTTAGTTAATAACTGAACATCTTTGCCATCGTGCGATACCCGGTAAATATGCAGCCAGCCATCTATCTCGTTAGTACGAATAAAATATTTAAAATCATCCACCCAAACCCACCATGGTGCGTCCCAATCCAGCATGTTAAATTGCTCTATCCAACCATTTGCAATTTTTTCACCATAAATTTTCTTTGCGGTACCGGTAGCGGCATCGCATAAATAAAATGACGATTCGTTCTGCAGCCTGTTCAGCTGAATGGCCATCACTTCAGTGTTGTCAGCCCATGTCATTCTCGGTATATAGTTGTTATCGGGCTCGCCGGGTATCTGCATCCAGGTAGTTTTACCGGAAGAAATATTTACCACGCCAATTTTTACGGAAGACGGCCTTTCGCCCGCTTTGGGGTATTCAACAGGTTTAATAAATGGGTACAACGAATCTGTATTATCAATAAGCAGGTGGTTTTTTATCGTTGTTGCATCTACATGCCAAAATGCTATGTTGTCGCCTTGCGGCGCCCAGCTAAACCCATCCCTTACGCTCAATTCCTCCTCATAGGCCCAATCGAATGTGCCATTAATTACCCGGTCTGCCCCATCTGTTGTTAATTGGGTGATTTTTGCTGATTCTAATTGTTCCGCGTACAGGTTATGCTTGCTTACATAAGCAACATTGTTACTGTTTGCGGAAAATTTAGCAAACTGCAGTGACGAGGCTGGCAAGCCCTTGCCTATTTGCCTGCCTTTGCCTGTTGCAATATCAAAATACCAATAATCACCCTTTGAGTTTACACGCCATACCCTTGATGAGTTGGTGTAAATAAGTATTTTACTACGCTCGTTATTCCAAACAATATTTTCAATACCGGTTGTAAGGCCAGCATCTTTTATTTGGGCAGTTGTTAACACCAGTTTTTTATTATTAAGATCATCTGCACTGCACAGGTAAATACCATCCTGTTCGCCAAGCCAAAAATCGTGCGAGCCGGGAAGCCATTTTAACCGGCTGATATTTAACTGGCCCGCTGGTGTATTTAACCTGTCAACTATATCATTATCGGCGGCTTTATTAAATGGCTGGGCATAAGAGCCAGCAAAACTTACCAGTATTAAAAAAACAATAGCTATGCACTTCATAAGAATTTAGTTAGAAGTTTATAATTAAGAACCCATAAATTATTGAGGTAATAAAATTTAAGTGTATAAACAGCTGCAAGCAATAGCAGCGTTATATAAGTTTAGTTTCCCGCGCAACCTTAAGAGCTTCCTCTTTAGAGTTTACATTTAGCTTGTTGTAAATGTTTTTAATGTGGGTTTTTACTGTTTCAAGATCAACAAAAAGTTCCTTTGCAATTTTGCTGCGGCTTTTACCTTCGGATATACCTTCAAGCACCTCAGTTTCTCTTTTTGAAAGGGGCGTATTAATATTCTTTTGGAATGATTTTATAACAAGCCTGGCTATACCTGCACTCATGGGGCCGCCGCCTTCCATCACCTCTTTTATGGCTTCCATTATTTTTGAAGAGTCGGTATTTTTTGTCAGGTAACCTGATGCCCCGTTACTTAATGCTTTAAAGATGGTTTGCTCATTATCGTAAACTGTAAGCATTATAACGTAAACCTGCGGCAACAGCTTTTTAATAAGTGGTATGGCGGCTAACCCGTTAATGCCGGGCAATTCTATATCCAGCAGTACAACGTCGGGGTTGTCTTTAACCAGGTGGCTGCGTGCATCGTCAAATGAACTGTACTGCCCTACTATTGAATAGCCTTGGGCGGAGTTAATCAGGTAGGCAATACCTTCGCGTATGGTAGTATCATCCTCAATTAAAACAATTCGTATACTCATATCCGCATTTTCATATAAAAATTTTCTTTTGCTCATTACAAATTTTAGTTTATTGGTAAACTATTTTATCCCTCGTTCGGGGGGATTTTAAATGATATCGTAATAATAGTGCCATGCGGCATATTAGTCCCAATGGTAAACTCTCCCCCTATTCTTTCAACCCTCCTTCTGATGTTTGTTAACCCGTTACCCTGAATATATTGTCCCGCATCAATGCCCCTGCCGTTATCAGCTATAACAGTCAACAGGCTATAGTCTTCATAAAGGCCCACTTTTATAACTGCTTCAGTAGCCAGGGAATGTTTCAGTACATTATTCAAAGCCTCTTTTATCAACATTACCATGTTGCGGTTTATTATTACCGGCACATTAATGTTTTTAAACCTCTCATCCTGTCCTTCCATTTTAAACTCAATATCAGTACCTTCAAAAAGGTTGGTACCAAAGGCACGGCAGCGGTCAAGCACGTCATACAAGTTATCATTACCCGGCGCCAAAGACCAAATAATATCTTTTGTGCCCAAATACAGCGCCTGCGCGTTTTCTTTTATTTGCCTTACAAGTTTCTTTTTTTCTTCGTCATCTTTCTCCATTTTATTTGCCAGCACGTCTGCCAGCACGGTAATGCGGCTTATTTTATTTCCAAGGTCGTCATGCAGGTCTTCCGATGTTCTTTCCTGTATTTTTTTCTGTTCTTCCAGCCTTAGTTTACGCATCAATCCTGCGCGCCTGGCCTTAATTAACGTGCGCAAGTACTGTACTAAAAAGCCTGTACCAATAAACAACAAAACAAGTAAAACCTTAAACCATGTTTTTTGAAAAAAAGGTGCTGTTATTTCAAACGGGAAATCAATAATGTTTGATGAGCGCTTGCCATTGTCTGCCATTGCGATGGCTTTAAAGCGGTATTTACCAGGGGCGAGATTTGAATAAATTACTTTAGGCACCGACACAAATTCTGAATAGCTGGTGTCATTCCCTTCGAGTTTATACTGGTATTTAAGTCCTGCAGGATTTGTAAGATAGGTGCCTGAAAACTCGAACGTGAGATGATTTTGGGTATAGGAAAGGCTGAGATCACGCGGGATAGCATTCCATGCTAAAACCGTATCACTGCTGATATTTTGAGGAATGTTTTTTGAAAATAATTTAACACTGTTTAAATAAATTAGCGGTGCTTCATTAACAATTTCAGCATCGTTGGGGTTATATACTAAAATGCCTTTATTTGTACCAAACCATATACTGCCATCCGCATTTTTTTTAACGGCATTTAAATTGCACTCAGGCCCGTAGACCAAATTTGCAAACGAATAATTTTTTACAGCAAATATTTTATTTTTTTCATCAAATATTATTTTGCTTACGCCATGCCCGGTACCCGAGTATATAACGCCTGAAGAATCAACAAGGAGGCTATAAATAAAATCAGACGCAAGGCCAGTTTCTATAGAACACTGGTATGTGGCATTTGTTTTTGCGTTCCAGAATATAATACCCCTGTCACCTGTACCCATCAATATGTATTTGCCAAATTTGGCAAAACAGCTTGCCGAAATACTTCTAAAACCGGGCAGTTCAATTTTGCGTGGTTGTTCATTTTTGGCAACCTTCCATAACCCGGTAGTTGCGCCAATTAAATGTATGCCGCTATCTAAGCCAAATACACTAAAACAAGCATCGTCAAAGCCCTTTAATTTCTGCATTTGCCCTTTATCAGAATAAAAAACACCACCAGGTGTTGTTACCCATATAGCGTGATCACTATCTTCAAAAACGCTGGTAATGTAACGTGAGATTATTGAGTTATCCATTTGTACCGGTGAGAATGAACTACCGTTAACAGACTTCCATAAACCACCACCTAATGTACCAGCCCATAAATTATTTTGTGAATCAGTAAAAAGTGCATTTATTTTTTGCGCCTCGGGGCGTGGTGAGGGTATATTAATTTTTATAACCCTGCCGCTTTCTATCTTCATTAAACCGCCATCTGTAGAAGCGGCCCAAGCGCTGCCGTCCCTGAAAGACAAACCCATAATAACATCACCGCTAAGGCCGGATGCCTTATTAAGAATATAAAAGGGTATATTACTAAGCCTGAAAATACCTTCCCCATCAGAGGCAAACCAAAGGTTCCCCTCCCGGTCGTTGAATATGTGATTAATCGAAACATTAGAAAGCCCCGCATTAGCACCTACGTATTCAAGGCTGTTATTTGCACCAACTATATACGCACCTTTATTTGCACCTACCCATGTGCACCCTTTTACATCATTGCAAATTGAAATAAATTCGGACCTGTCGCCGTCACCAAAAAATACCCTTGTAAGTTTATTTTTTGCGTACCTGTACAACCTGTTTTTTGCAAGCACCCACAAGTCATCGTCCCTCCCCCAAAAAAGCCTTCTTACATAAATATTTTCGCCCAATTCTTTTGCATCAATAACAAGTTGCCATTTGTTATTAACAAACTGGTAAATGCCCCGGTTGAGCACGGCTGCAAACAGTGTATTATTTTTGCCGGCAACCATTGTTGTTGCCAACGGATTGCCACATATATCCGCAACATGTAACAGGCCTTTAGATTGAACCATTACCTGCCCCCTGTTATCAAGCAAAAAGATACTATCGCCGCCAGCGCCGCAGATATCTACTATTGGCCTTGCCTGCATGGTTGGCGGCAATGTGTATGTTTTAAAAACCCGGCCGTTAAATGATTGCAATCCTTCGTCGCTGCCCACCCAAATTGTGCCGTCAT
>JABDGS010000005.1:72658-74270 GCA_013285915.1 Bacteroidota bacterium | reverse complement strand
GTTTTGGTAGCCAGTTTCAGTCCATAGTTCGTTTGAAAAGTCTTCGGAGAAATCTCTTAATATGGTAAGCAATACGTAAGCAATAATAACAGGCACCATTGCATAGCCAAAATGTTTTATAAACGTTATACGCTGCTGCCTGTCCATAGGCTTACGTATAGTACGGTGGGCAATGTCGTCAGCATTTGGTTGCGGTGTTTTATTTAAAAGCCACGTGCTTACAAGCATAGGCACAACAAACAGTGCACCTGCAGCAAAAGGCATCCACCATTGCGACACGTTGAAATTAAGCATTAGCCATTTGCCTGCTGTTTTTGCAAGGCCCGATGCAAAAATAAAACTGGTTGCCAGCACTGCACCCATTAATTCAGTTGCCCTTCTGCCTTCTAAAAAACCAAATACAAGCCCCCACACCATACCCAATGGCAGGCCATTAATAAACATAAAAATAAAGTTATACGGTGCAGGTACGAGCGCAAAAAATAATAAAGACAGCCATGCAGTAATAATAAGCTTAACAATGGTGGCAGCGCGTTTTTGGGGCTGCATAGCGGCGATAAAACGGATGCCGTAAAATTTACTGAGCATGTAGCCAATTGTTTGGGAGATAACCAAAACAACTTTGTATGAAATACCAAACAGCTTTATTCCTTCAAACGAAGCAGATGTAAATGGCTTACGGAAACCATACATACAGGCATATACCGTAAAGGAAGTAACAGAAACATATAGAATAAACACCCATGCCGGGGATTGCCTAAGTTTTGCTGTTAAAGACGAATCTTCCTTTAGTGAAATACCTGTTGGCTGCATTTGTTTGGTTTAAGCTATTGAAGGATAGTTACCAGTTCATTTAAATCATCAATAATAAAAGATGGCTCATATGGTTCTAGTTGTTCGCGTGTAAAAGCGCCGGTGGTAACGGCTATTGAATAAAAGCAACCTGCGTTTTTACCTTCATTTACATCAACTTCTGTATCGCCTAATTTTACCACTGCGCCGGGGTCGGTTACATTACAAGCCTGCATAATTTTTTGTATCATATAAGGTGCAGGGCGGCCAGAGGGCACTTCGTTGCTTGAAATAACATAATCAACCTTGCCATCTTTCAACCAGCCCAGCCTGCTGATGATAACGTTGGTAATATCACTTGAAAACCCTGTATCAAGTCCTATTTTAACACCCCTCTCTTTAAGCCATAAAAACATATCTTCAGCATGTGGAAGGGGTTCAATTGTTTCCGCGGTTTCATAATAATCTATCATAAGCTTTAAAAACCTGCCGTGAATGGTATTGATGTATTGCGCTGTTATTAATGCCACATCATCTTCGTATTCCTCCAGCATCATCTTAATTGCTTCAGGTTTTTTATACCCCATTAAGGGCTTTATTTTTTCTTCAGGTATTAAATAACCAAACTCCTGCAATGCAGACTGGAAGGCAAATGTAATTTCGCCATTATCTTTTACGGTAGTGCCGGCAATATCAAATACTACCAATTGTATTTTATTATTCATTCTTTATTAGTTCCTTTCAATTAAATATTCATGAATAAGGTTGATGAAATGTTTTAACGGGAGCAATACCGCGTGATGGTCTTTCGCTTCTTCGT
>JABDGS010000005.1:0-72610 GCA_013285915.1 Bacteroidota bacterium | reverse complement strand
CAATCTAACTTTTATTATATCATCAAAAAATGGGTGGTTTTGAAAAGCAGTAATTTCTTCTTTGCTCATTAAACCACCTTGCCATTGCATAAGTGTTTGAAGGCTGGCTTCAGACAGTTTGTTTTTATAAGAGGGGTCGGTTGATACAAGATAACGCTTTGCCGACACATGCTGCTCAACCATTGCACATACCCTTTCTGAAAAACCATTCTGGCGAAGATATTCGCCGCCAATACCGTCATGGTTCATCACACCATAATTGCCCATGGCCTCTGTTTCCATTTTATAACGCAACAGGTGGCCGATGTCGTGTAAAAACGCGCCGATGATCAATTCCATATCGCCGCCTTCAGCCATTGCCTGCATGGCACATTGTACCATGTGCGAGGTTTGGCTTACTGGCTCACCGTCATAATCTTCATTACCATGGTCTTCAAAAAGTGTTTGTATTTCCGCGGTTATCTCATCTGCATGTGTTGTAGGAAACATGTGTGTGGTTATTTAAGGTAATATTGTTTGTATAGGTTCAATAACAGGATGCGATGGCTTAAAGTTAAACCCGAGTAAGGCGGCTATGGTTGTTGCTATTTGCCGCTGGTAAAGTTGCGGGTTATTTTTTATTTCACCCAAAGGTTTTGTATCAGGTCCCATTGCAGCAATCCATATTTGGTTTGAGCCTTCTACATGCGAGCCATGTGATGTCCATTGTTCTTTTATTTTATCTCCACGGCCATGGTCGCAAGTTATCAGCAACGTTGTGCAATTTTTATATTCCGGCATTGACTGAAGGGTATTCCATAAATCGGCGATCATCGCGTCTTCTGAATGAGCACTTTTTAAATACTGGTCGTACATACCACCATGTGCAAAATCATCGGTTTCGTCAAAAGCTATGTACAACACTTTGGGTTTATAGGCTTTTAAATATTCCCTGCCTGCAAAGTATGTAAGCACATCAGGCCTTACATCAATTGGCCTTGGAGAAAGAAACTGCATATCGTTAACAAGCTGCATACCCGGCGCATTAAGGTGTATGCTGTCAACGTCAGAATTAACATATATGCCACTACGCCATTTATTGAGGATGTATGGAAAACAGTCCCATGTGCTAAAGGCTGCTACTTTGCCATTATAACCGGATTGTTTATTAATAAACTCCAATACATTTTCGTGCGGGTTAAGATTTTTGTTGTTTGAGTTAATGGCCGAATCGGGGTAGCCGGTAAAAATCTCATTATATCCCGGGTACGAAAACCAGTAAGGGTTTGCATTGTTAACATTGCTGCCCTCCCAGCGGTTGCCATACAGTTGTCCCTGTTGGCAAAGGGTGCCCCATAAAAACGGGAAAAGTTTTTTTCTCCGTTCACTAATATCGCTGCCAGAAAAAAATTTTGTTATTTGCTGCGAATCCCTGGTAAATTTTTTATTAACTATGATAGCGGAATCTACGCCTCCAAAAATCTCCTGCCAGCGCATGCCATCTAATGTTACAATTACAAGGTTTTGAGTTTTACGCTGCGCTGTTACGAATAAAATACAAAACAATGATATAATACTGAGGGATATTTTTTTCATTGGTTATTCTATTAAGTTACACGTGTTGCTGATAAGTATATAAGATGAATAGATGACCATAATGTGCACCGCCAATAGCTGCATGCAGCTTTTAGCATGGGTAACCGGCATAAGGCACAGCTTTTTACAGCCGCGCCAATGCGTCCCCCTATAACAAATCGCCATTATGCTGCCGGTTATATATTTTTACAAGTGTTATGCAGCCAACTTTACTGTTGTTTTAAAAATTGGCGAAGCCTGGAAAAGCCCCGCCAATTATGCTAAGAAAACTACTAAAACCACTGAGAATTATTTTTTAGCCACCCACACGTCCTGGTTAATATCATCGTTACCACCAAACTGGCTTTGCAATGCTTTGTTCAGGTTATCAAGGTTAACTATCCTCTCGTTGGTAGGATATTGAAACCTTCTTGGTATAACACCGCCATTACCCGTACCCGCGCCCGAACTAAATACAGGCACGCCCGTTCTGCGCCATTGATAGTAAGCCTGCAGGCCAGAGTTGCGTGCATAAGCCAGGTATTTTTGCATAAGTATTTTTGTAATGTCGTTAGCATCGCCTTTAAGCTTAACAGCATCCTGGTTAAAATAATTATCGAAGCTGAAATTTACTGTATAGGCAATTTCATTGCCTGCAGGGCCCTGCAGCGTAACAGTGTTGTTACCATCAGTTATACCATAAAATGCAAACTGTGCAATAACACCTTTTTTATACCAGTCTGATGCGCTGCCAGCCACCCAGCCACGGTTAATAGCCTCAGCTATGCTTAAACAAACTTCAGGATAGCTAAGTATGTAAGTTGGTTCTGCTGTGTAACCTGAATAAAAATGGTTACGGTTGTACAGGGATAATTTAGAATCAGCAATACCATGGTTTATTAAAGCGGCCATTGTGCTTAAGTCCATACCTGAAGGTGCGCCCACAAAGGAATTATAAGATGTATCACTAAAGCCCAGGCCACGTGCAGGCTCACCCAATACCATAGCGCGAAGGTCGTGCAACTGGCCAAGCGTGGTTTCAAGCGTTTGGGCCAGGTTTAAGCGCAACTGGTTATTACCGAGGTTTGAGATATTATCGGGGTAATAGTTAAAAGAGCTGTTGTAAACATACTCAAGGTTATCATCATTGCTGGTGAATATTGGGTATTTAGCCGGGTTGTTTACCACGGCAGCAAATTGCGCTGCCACACTTAGGTCTGCATCGGATGCTGCCTTGTTGCTTAATTCAATAAGTACCCTTAACCTGTAGCTGTTAACTACTTTTTGCCATTCAATTAGGGCATCGCGGCCGCCGCCGCCATTAAGCGGGTTGTTTATTCTTTCTTTATAATAAAAATCGCCAGAAAATTCCAAAAAGCCACTGCTTATTTCATTTGCCAGCAAGGTGTTGGCTGAATCAAGCCAAACCAATGACTGCTTGAAAATGTCTTTTTGAGAATCATAGGCAGGTGCAGGATTGCTAAGGCCCTGCAGTGCATCCTTCATTGGCAGATCGCCAACTTTTTCGGTCATGTTCACAAAAAAGAATGCACGCATAAACAAGCCCAATGCGTGGTATGGATTATTATCGCTGCCAGCAAGCCTTCTTGCTTCAGCCTCCATGGCCAGCACGTTGTTAAGGTCGCCATAGTTTAAGCTCGCACTGCCGGTCCAATACTGGTTAGTGCCGTAGTATGTATAATTTGAGCATATAAACTGGCTCCATTTATCCTCATCCCCGCCAGGAAATGTTATTAAATCGTTCAGTACAGTTTTCAAAACAATACCCGGGGGTACTTTACCAGGTAAAGGCTGGTTTAGGTTTTGAGAATAAACCCCAAACTCCTTCTTGCAGCCTGTGGCAATTACCACGGCAGAAAGTGCAAGTATGAAAGGTAATTTAATTTGCTTCATATAATTTCTTTTAACTTTTTTTGATGTTGCAATAGCTTGCTAATGTTTTAGAAAACAATATTTACGTTAACGCCATAACTTCTTGTAGTTGGCGTTTGCAGGCCATACTCAAGCTGCGTGCCACCAAACTGGGTGCGGCCGGGGTATTGGTCAACGTCCATATCATGAAACGCAGAAGGGAAGAAATATAGCAGGTTTCTGCCCACCAGTGAAACATCGACTTTACTTATAAAGGTTTTATTTAAAAGTTTAGCAGGCAAAGAATATGTTATAACAACCTGGCGCAATTTTGCGTAAGTTCTGTTTACGGCTGTATGCTGCGGATCGTTATAGAAACTGCTTACAAAGTCCTGTATCCATTTTGTAGCTGTTTTATTGTCAGTATACTTCAAGTCCTTGTAATTTGTAATAACGCCCGTAACAGGATCGTACTGAATGTTGCTTGTACCACCTGCAACCTGTACCATGTTACCGCTTAAAATAGGTGTGCCATTTATGATAGCACCCGCATAACCGGGATCGCCCCAATGGTCAGATTCATACCTGCGGGCCTCGCCTATAATACCTTCGTCAGTATTTGCACCGCGGCCGCCTTCTGTAAGCTTACGCAAAACGTTATCTTGTATTACGCCACCTACCATGCCATCAAACTGGAATGAAAAACTGAAAGAACCGTAAGAGAATTTGTTATTAATACCCCATGCCCAATCTGGGTCAGCGTGCCCTATGTATTGTTTTTTAGGCAAATAAACAGGAAAGCCAGACTCGTCAACTATGTTCTTACCATCAGGTGTTTTTGCTTCCCATGCAGCAAATAATTTGTCCACGCGGTCGCCGACATGGAAGGGATAGCCACTGCCATTATCAACTGCTGTTTGGCCTGCGGGGAATGATGCATAAACCTCTTTATACGTTGACCAGTTTGCTGTTACCTCCCAACGGAAACCATTTTTTAACTGTACAGGCGTACCGGTAACTGAAATTTCTCCACCAGTTCTTTTTGTGGCGAAACCGTTGGTGGTATAAGAATATAAACCACTTGTTTCAGATACGGGTTGTGAATAGATCAACGGGCCATCCTTATACTGGAAGTAGGTTGCGCTTACACCAAGGCGGTTATGTAAAAAGCGTATATCGCCACCAAACTCAAAGTTACTGCGTGATGATGGTTTAATAGCAGGGTTTAAGGCAGAGGTAGGTGCAGTAACACCAGTTTGGTTATTGTACGTTGTATATGATGAATAGAACGGTGTGGCGAGGTTATAAGCCGGGCCATCGTAAGGGGTGTAATAACTATTGCCATACCCTACCGGGCTTGCAGCGCCTAAAGCCTGGAATGCTGTACCGATGAATGCCTGTGTACCACCATCTTTTACATTAACATAGGCACCCCTTACTTTTAAATAAGTAATTGCAGAGGGCAGGTTAATATAGTCTGACAGAACTGAACTTACTGTTACTGACGGGTAGAAATAAGCATCGTTAGCTGCAGGGAATGCTGATGACTTATCTACGCGGCCTGTAGTAGTAATGGTAAAGTATTTTTTATAAGTAAGGTCAACTGAATAATAAGCACTTAACATTAAAAGGTTTGAACCAAAACTGAAAGACCTTACCGGCAGCTTGGAGTTAGCAAACGTGTAAACCTCGGGCACGATAAGCTGGTTTGTGCTTACATAACTTGAAGCATACTTCATATTACGTGATGAAGCACCTGCGATAGCGCTTAAAGAAAAGCCTGAGTTACTGATGTTTTCTTTATTAAAGCTCAATAATAATTCAGTGTTGTTTTCATAAAGGTCACGGCGGTCTTCACGGTAATTGCCACGGTTATGCTCGTCACCATAAGGGTGGGCAGACCAGGGTTCTTTTTCAGTTCTCAAAACATCGTAAGATGTTTCGTTTGTGCGCACCATTAAGTTAAGGTTTTTATTAAACTTATATGTTGCAGCTATCCACCCGTAAATATCATTTTTATAATGCCCCCTCAACCATGCATAACTCATAAAATAGGGGTTCTGGTAACGTTTGTATTCAACAAAGTTTGATTGAATACCTTCTTTACCTGGCTGCCAGTAATTAATGATGTTTGGATCTTTTACATTCCAGTCAGCGCCGGTCCATATATCAACATCATATATAATACTATTAGGCCCGTATACCACATCCGGTATATTTGGCGTAAACTGGCGGTTATAATTAATGTTGCCTTCAATTTTAAATTTGTCTGATACCTCATAGCTTTCCAAAACATTAAAATCAACGGTATTTAAGCCTGTGTTTGGTGTAATACCTGTTTGGCGGCCACTTGTTACAGACATGCGCAGGTTTGAACGGTCAGAAACAGCTGAGAAGTTTATATTATTTGTAGCCAATAAGCCTGTTTGCAAAAAGTTTTCCAGGTTGTTGGCGCCGCGTGGTACCCATGGTGTAGGCTGAATGTGCGTAGAATGCACAGAGCCATCGCCAAATTTATAGGTATACGTTTGGGTGGGGTCGTATTTGCCATCGTACTGGGGCAGCAAACGGCCGTCAAGCCTGGGTCCCCAAACGTCGTAGTCTTCATCGTTCACACCATCTACTGAGTTACCATTACTGTTGTAATCGCCAAAAGCATATTTATCGTTATCGCCGCCGCCGTATTCATTCTGCACTTTTGGTATGGCAATAAAACCCTTGTTAAACTGCGTGCTGCTGTTTATTTCAAGTGTATAGCCTTTGTTTGCTTTTTTACCCCTTTTTGTTGTTATAAGTATTGCACCGTTAATACCACGGCTGCCATATAATGCAGCAGCGGTTGGGCCTTTAAGCACGGTGTAAGTTTCAATATCGTCCGGGCTTATATTCCATGTGTCTGAGTTAATGGGTATACCATCAACAACATAAAAATTAAGCGGGTCGCCGCGTAACAATACCGTTGGTGTTGAAAGCAGCTCCTGGTTAATACCAACGTTTAAGCCTGCAACTTTACCCACCAGTTCGTTCATCGGGTTGGCTTCGCGCGCTTTTAAAAGATCATCCCCTTTAACTTCCTGAACAGAGTACCCAATGCGTTTAGTTTCTTTTTTAATGCCAAGCGCAGTAACTACAACTTCGTTAAGGTTTTTTGTTGCCGGGGTTAACTCAATTTCTATCGCAGCATCGCCGGTAACTTCTGTTGAATAATCCTGGTAGCCAACAAAAGTTACAGTTAAAACATCGCCTTTTTGGGTAGCGATGGTAAAACTGCCATCGGCGCCAGACACCACACTGTGGGATGAATTTTTACTAAAAATTGTTGCTGCCTGCACCGGTGTTTTGGTAACACCATCAACCACATGGCCTTTCAGCTGCAGGTTTTGTGCGTGCAATAGCACCGAAAAAATTAAAGCTACAGCAGTTAGCATGTATGCTTTTACACGAAGGGTAAAATGCTGCTTCATAATGTTAATTTGGTTTGAAGCCGCAAATGTATCGGTGGAACACGCGGATTAAGTTGTTAACAGCATTAACAAAAAGTAAAGTAATTGTAAACTTTTAGTGCTTAACAATTAATTAAATTTAGGGTAACTAAACATTCATATTAAAAGCGTAAAGATTAAGGGAATTTGAAAATGAGAAGATTTGAAAATTTGAAAATGAGGGAGAAACCCGGCTTGGAAATGCGCTGGTTTGCCTGAAGTAAGACTATAAGGGCAATTTTAAAATGGCGGAAACCGCTTGCTGGACTAAAAATGAGGGATTTTATAAACTAAGTGAAATGTTGACCCGGAATTTAAAATAATAGAGTATTCTAATCTCTGTTTGAAGAAAAACACTGTTATTAATAAAAAATTGACAATGATTTTTGCCTGGGGACTGCATTAATAAATTTTTTTGAGCTTAAGGCAGCTAAACTTTAAAATGTTTAGCGAAACTAAACATCGCAATCATTATCAACCGGCGTTTTCCTCATTTTTTGTCGCCAGGCCGTATATTGGGCTTCATTTTCAAATTTTCAAATTATCACATTGCTTTTCCATTCAAATTGCTTACTCTTCATCAAAAAAGTAAACTACCAGCATTTCATAAGGGTCTTCGCTTATACAGGTTGAAAGATGGCTTTTGCGGGCGTCGTAATAAAACGAGTCGCCTTCTTCTATCACATACTTCTCCCCCTCAATAGTATACTCAGCCTTTCCTTTAAGCATATAATTAAATTCGTGCGCCTGGGTTGACACGTAGCCTTTTTTGGCATTTTTTGCCTGCTTGTATAACATTACGTCAATCAGCTTGCCCTGGTGTTTAAAAGACGTTATCCTGTAGTACCAGGTGCCCTTGGTATATTCTTTCTCCACGCGCTGGTGCTGTGCACTTTTAATAACCATAGGGCCGCCGGTTTGAATGCTTCCCAATCCATCAAAAAAGTCGTTAAAGTCAACCTGCAGGGCCTTAACAATGCTCAGCAGAACAACCAGCGAAGGTACCGTGCGGTTATTTTCAATTTGAGAAAGCAGGCCCTTGGTAACCCCAACACTTTCAGCAAGCTGTTGCAGGGTTATACCATTTTCTTTTCTTTTGCCCTTTATCCTGTTACTTATCTGTAATATGATGTCCTCGTTCATATTTGGGTTGCTTTTACGGGATAAATATATGGATTCACAATTTTAAAACAGGTTAATTTGCCCCAAGCGCCTTAATCGGGGAAGTTTTTGAAAAATTATTTTTGGCGTTCTGCCAGTTGCAGCAATATTACCACCAAATTAAAAAATCTACCTGCATAACTCATTCATTTTCAAATTTAAAAACCTGGTCATTTTAAAGAATTAAAAATTCTGCCACAACTTAAAATATTCAGCCGGTTCACGCGTCTTTCTAAAAAAGTTAAATAAATACTTGTTTTAATCAAACGTTTGTTTAATTTTGTGTCTTCAATTGATTTTCTACTATGGTTAATTACAATGAGAAGCAATTACAAATACTGAAAACAGCCGAACACCTGTTTGCTACCAAGGGGTTCGACGGCACTTCAGTACGCGATATTGCTGATGAGGCGGGGGTTAATATAGCCATGATATCGTATTACTTCCGCAGCAAGGAAAAACTGATGGAAACCCTTTTTGAACAGCGCATGGGCAACGTGGAGATGAGGGTTGAAAGCCTGATGAAGGATGAAACACTCTCCCCAATAGACAAAGTTGGAATGCTGATTGACGACCACATTGAAAGGGTAATGCACCGCCAGAAATTTTATAAAATACTTTATTGTGAGCAGGTGCTTAATAAAAATCCGCTGATAATAAAAGTGATGAATGACTTTAAAAAGCGGCATATTGCCATTATAACCGAGCTTATAAAAGACGGGCAGAAAAAAGGCATTTTTAAAAAGAAAATTGACGTGGTATTTATGCTTAATACCATGGTTGGCACAGTGGCCCAGATGCTGGTTAGCCTTGATTATTACCGCGACGTAAATAATATACAGGATATGAGTGACGATGAATTTGAGAAACTGTTAAAGCGAAAATTAAGCATCCACATTAAAACATTATTCAAAGCAATATTGACTTATGAAGCATAGATTAATAACAACAGGTTTTGTTTTGTGCTGTGCGCTGCTATTACAGGCAGTACATGCGCAGGAGCAAAAGAGTTTAACGTTAGGAGAAGCTGTACAGCTTAGTATTAAAAACAGCAAACAATTAAAGAACAGCAGTGCCAAAATAAACGAGGCTACTGCCATTTTACAACAGGCCAATGACCGCAAATTGCCAGATTTTAACATTAACGCATCTTACCTGCGGCTTACCAACCCA
The DNA here is from genome assembly GCA_013285915.1 of Bacteroidota bacterium. Lineage (GTDB taxonomy): Bacteria > Bacteroidota > Bacteroidia > Chitinophagales > Chitinophagaceae > JABDFW01. The sequence continues at coordinate 63,368 of JABDGS010000005.1, read as the reverse complement.
ACATTAAAATTAAAAACGGGCAGCTCCGGCGGTGGCAGTGATACATCTGGCAACAGTGGCGGTGGTTTTGGCAGTGTAACTTCAGCCATGTATGCTATGGCAACGGTATCCTACCCTATTTATTCTGGCTCAAGAATAAAATACGGGATTGAATCAGCAAAATACCTGCAGCAGGCAGCCCAGCTTGATTCGGCACACGACCGTGGCGAAGTAATAATAAATGCCATAGGTGCATACATAAATCTTTATAAAGCCAAAGCGGCAGTTGACCTTGTAAAAGAAAACCTTGCAGAGAGCCGCCAGCGGGACACCGATTTTTCAAATCTCGAAAAGAATGGCATACTTGCACGCAACGATCTATTAAAGGCGCAACTGCAAACATCGAACATTGAACTGTCTTTATTAGATGCAGAAAATAACTGGAAGCTTGCAAACGTAAATATGAACCTTTTATTGGGTTTACCCGAAACCACGGTTTTGGCGCTTGACAGCACCACCCTGCAATATTCACCCGATTTAAAAACGGTGGATGATTACGAACAATTAGGTTTGCAAAACCGCAAGGATATGCAGGCACTTTCGGCACGCGCCAAGGCAGCGGCTACCAACATAAAATCAGTTAAAGGCGAATATTACCCATCAGTTGGTTTAAGCGGGGGTTATGCAGCAATAAATGTTCCCGGCCTGTTAACTGTTTACAACGCCATTGACATTGGTGTGGGGGTTAAATACAGCCTTTCATCATTATGGAAAACAAAGGCAAAGCTGAAAGAAGCAGAGGCAAAACAGGATGAACTGGTTACCAGCGAAGAGATGCTTATTGATAACATGCACATGCAGGTAAACGAGGCGTATGAAAATTATCTTTCAAGCCAGAAGAAAATTGATGTTTACGCAAAGGCGATTGAACAGGCAGGCGAGAACTACAAAATAACACGTAACAAATACGATAACCAATTAGCAACCACAACAGACCTGCTTGAAGCGGATGTGGCGCAACTGCAGGCAAAACTAAACTACGCATTTGCAAAGGCAGACGCAGTAGTAGCATACAACAGGCTTATACAATCAGCAGGCGTTTTAACCGAACCAGGCAAATAACAACAATAACAACCAATACAACAGATAAAAAATAGTTTTATGGCAGATAATACACAAAAACCAGAAGCACAACCGGCAAAAAAAACCAACAGAGGTTTTCTTATAGTGCTGATACTACTTGTAATAGGCGGTGGATGGTTTGGCATTAGCAAATACACTTATGGCCAGCACCACGAAGATACCGATGATGCACAGGTTGAGGCAAACAGCAGCCCCGTTATTCCGCGCATATCAGGTTATGTAACAGAGGTACGCGTTAAAGATAACGATCGTGTTAAAAAAGGCGATACGCTGCTTGTTCTTGATAACAGGGATTTGAAATTAAAGCTTGACCAGGCAAATGCCGCGCTTGCAACCGCTGAAAGCAATGTTGGTGTTGCGGAAGCATCAACCAACGCAGCGCAGGCAAACGTATCAACCTACCAGGCAAATGTTGCAACTATTGATGCGCAGATTGAGACTGCTAAAATTAATGTAACACGCACCACGCAGGATTATAACCGTTATGCAAACCTTATAAAAGACCACAGCATAACCCAGCAACAGTTTGAGCAGGCTGACGCCGCCAAACAAACAGCCGAGCGCCAATTACAGGTATTGCAGGAACAGAGAAAACAAGCTGCAACACAAACCACAGCAGTAGCATCGCAAAGCCAGGCAACGGGCAAACAAATTTCCGTGGCAAACGCTACTATTAAACAAAGGCAGGTTGATGTTGCTGACGCGCAGCTTAACTTATCATATACCGTTGTAACTGCACCGCAGGATGGTTTGATATCAAGGGTTAACGTTCAGCCAGGCCAATACTTAACTGCAGGGCAGTCGTACTTCAGCGTAATTGCAAGTGATGAGGTTTGGGTTGTAGCCAACTTTAAAGAAACGCAGTTAGCCAAAATGAAAGTTGGCCAAAAAGTTGATATTTCATTAGACGCGTTTGGCGGCAAGGATATTGAAGGTGTAGTAGCATCATTCGCCCCAACAACCGGTGCAAAAATGGCGCTGCTGCCACCCGATAATGCAAGCGGAAACTTTGTAAAAGTTGTGCAAAGGGTGCCCGTTAAAATTGAGTTCAAAAATGCCAGCGACAGTACTGTTAAACAGCTTCGTGCAGGCATGAACGTTGTAGTTGATGTGCATCTTGATTAATGCAACCCCCTCCGCCCCCTAAAGGGGGAACTTGCAGGCCTACTTCAAAACAGAGGCTGTATAAGTTTACATTTTACACGGAGAGAGGTGTTGGTAAGTACAAACAGGTTTTAAAGCTTCCCCTTTAGGGGACGGGAGGGGTTTTCTTTATGCAACAACAAAATTCATTGGTTGAGTACGGCGCACGACGGATCATCATTACGATTACTGCTATTTTTTGCGCCCTGCTCGAAATTGTAGATACCACCATTGTTAACGTTGCCCTGCCAAGCATGAAGGGCAGCTTAGGCGTGAGCACCACTGAGGTGGCCTGGGTTATTACGGCTTACGCTATCGGTAACGTTATAATAATACCTATGACGAGCTGGCTTAGCCAGCAGTTTGGACGCCGCAATTACTTTGCTGCATCCATCATCATGTTCACCATTTGTTCATACCTGTGCGGTAACGCCAGTGGTATATGGGAGCTGGTGATATTCCGTTTTTTACAAGGTGTTGGTGGCGGTGCACTGCTGGTAACTTCACAAACCATCATCACCGAAAGCTACCCGCCTGAAAAACGCGGCATGGCACAAGCCATATACGGCATGGGCGTTATTGTGGGCCCAACATTAGGGCCGCCACTGGGTGGCTATATAGTTGACCATTTCAACTGGCCGTTAATTTTCTATATCAACATACCTATCGGCGTAATTGCAACCCTTCTTACCCTGGCTTTTGTAAAAAGCCCCAAATATGGTGAGAAAAGCGTTGCTGCTGATGTTGACTGGCTGGGTATCGCGCTGTTAGCAGTTTCAGTTGGCTCATTACAATATGTGCTGGAAAAAGGCCAGGAAGATGATTGGTTTACCAGCAAAACAATATTAACGCTGGCTATCACGTCATTCTTCGGGTTCTTCTTTTTCCTTTGGCGCGAACTTACATTCCGCAACCCGGTGGTGGAATTAAGGGTGCTTAAAAATGGTAACCTGCGGGTCGGAACAATACTGTCATTCATCATGGGTTTTGGGTTGTATGGTTCAACGTTTATCATACCGCTTTATACGCAAACCACTCTCGGATGGACGGCGCAGGAATCGGGTATGCTTATGGTGCCTGCAGCTTTAACCACAGCATTTATGATGCCGTTCATAGGGCAGTTAATGCAGCGTGGCTTTCCGCACCAGATAATGGTATCGTTCGGCATGTTCTTATTCTTTGTATTTACCTTTTGGGGGCACAACATTATGACGCCGGATACCGGCAAAGATGCCTTTTTCTGGATGCTCATCGTTCGCGGGGTAGGCATGGGCTTTTTGTTTATGCCGATAACTATGCTGTCGTTATCAACGTTAAAAGGCAAGCAAATAGGCCAGGGCGCGGCGTTTACCGGCATGATGCGGCAGTTGGGCGGCTCATTCGGCATTGCGCTTATAACAACTTTTTTGTCAAGCCAGATAGTTGTGCATAGTAACGCTGTAGCAAGTCATATTCAGCAAAACGACCCTGCCTCTGCTGGCCAAATAGCGGGGACGGCCCATAGTTTTATGGTAAATGGCGGCATGCCCCCCAACATTGCGTTGATGAGTACTTACCAGGCTTTTTACTATAGAATAGCAAAGCAGGCTGCCGTACTCTCGTACATGGATGTGTTCTTATATCTCGGCGTATTGTTCCTGCTTTGCATACCTTTTATAATGATGGTTCGCAATAAAAAGGCAGGCAAGAAAAGTGAGAAGATAGACATGAGTGAGGCCATGCATTAAAATATTGCAAATTTTTTACAGCCCATTGAGGTAATTCGTTTTACTTCAATGGGTTTTGTTTTATATCAGCATTATTGCCTCTTACCATTCCGCTATGTTTAGCAAACTACCGTTTGCAGCTTTGAAAATGCTTGTCGTCGAATATCATTTCAACACGCCGAATAAAAAATTTGTTTGGGCAACACAATGTGCATTTTAGCTTTCAAACAAAGTTTTATTCCATGCAAACTGCTTACAAAACATTGATATCGCTCTTAATCCTATCGCTCATTTTTTCTTCAAACCTCAGCGCGCAAACAAATGCAGGTGTTTTAATTAAAGGCCGTATTTTAAATGAGAGCGGCGACCCGCTAGCTTACGCGTCTGTCTTTTTGCGTAAAACCGGTGATACCCTGCCCTCGAAAGTTACCCAAACCAACAACAAAGGTGCATTTGAAATATTCACGTCAAACAAACGCGGTGACTTTGTTATCACCGTAAAAATGATTGGTTACAAGCCTGCCGTAAGTTCTCCTTTCATTATAACTGGTTCTTCAACAATCAACATTCCGGATATCAGCATGCAACTACTGCAACAGTCTTTAAAGGATGTAAAAGTTGCAGGCACTAAGCCGCTAATTGAGCAAAGTGGCCAAAAACTGATTGTGAATGTTGAAAACAGTGTTTTAGCCGCGGGCGGTAATGCATTGGATGTATTGGGACGATCACCCGGTGTTGATGCCGATAAGGACGGCAATATTACCCTTAACGGTAAGCCAGGTGTTACTGTAATGATAAACGATAAACCCACTTATCTTTCCCCAGCACAGTTAGCCACGCTGCTTCGTTCAACCACCGCCAATTCAATACAATCCATCGAAATTCTTACAAACCCTTCTGCAAAATATGAAGCGGCCGGCACGGGCGGCATCATAAATATCAAGCTGAAAAAAAATGTGCAGGAAGGCACGCATGTTACAGTTATCGCCGGCGCGGGTTACGGCCATTCGCTTAAAAACAATGAAAGCATAACAATAACACAAAAAGTAAAAAAGTTTAATTGGCTTGGCAGCTTCAACCATTTTGATGATAAATTCAGGGATGACCTTGATATCTTCAGAACGCTTGTGGACAATACCGGAACAACAACCCATTTAAGCCAATATTCGGTTACTAACGACGCCATTCACACCAACAGTTACCGGCTGGAAGGCAGCTACGACCTATCAAAAAAAAATACCCTGGGCATGCAGGTATCGGGGTATTTTAATACAGAAGAACAGCCTGCAACAATTACCACTTATATTGGATCTTCGGGTGATATAAAAGCCGATTCATTTCAAAATACTTATTCAACAGTAAACCTGTCGTACAAAAATTTTTCAGCTAACGTGAACGATGTATTTCATTTTGACAGCGCCGGGCAAAGCTTAGCGCTTGATATGGATTACAGAACCTACAGCAATAACTCTGCGGGGCAGTTCAATACATATTTTTTTCAGCCCAATGGCTCAATGGCGGAAGGGCCGTATTTTTTGCGTGATCAAACACCATCCACCATCAACATTTTTGCAGTGAAGGCTGATTACATCAAGCCTTTAAGCAAAACCCTAACGCTTGAGGCAGGTGCAAAACACAGCGACGTATCAACTGACAATATACTTAACGACCAGGTACTTGAAAATGGCGTTTATGTGAATGACTCGCTATTGTCAAATCATTTCATACATAAAGAAAAGATTGATGCGGCTTATACAAATTTTAGCTGGACGTTTCCACATGGCTCACTGCAGGCTGGCGTTCGTTCAGAATACACCACTACTTTTAGCAACCTGGTTGGCCACAATAACGAAGTATCGGGGCACTATCTTGATTTTTTTCCAAGCGTATCTTATTCCCATATTTCAAAGAACAAAAACCAGTTGGGCTTTAGCTACAGCCGTAGGATTGACAGGCCATCGTACGCAGACCTAAACCCGTTTATATTTTACTTAGACCAGTATGCATATCAAAAAGGCAACCCATTTTTAAAACCCCAATACAGCAACAATTTTGAAGCACATTATTCGTTGAAAAGGATATTTTTTACAGCCGCTTATACGTACATAAATAATTTTATTTCAACAATAGTGCTAACTGATTTTTCAACAAAGGCAAGTTTTCAAACAAACCTTAATCTCACCAATCAAAGCTCAATGCGTTTTGCCATCATTGCGCCATACACTGCAACAAAGTGGTGGCGGGGCAACGTTAGTGTAAACGGCATATACTTTCATTACCGTGCAGACTCGTTGTTAGGGGCAAATTTTACTACGGGCAAATTCTCGTATTTGTTAAGGACTACGCAAACATTTTCTGTTTCATCTGCAAACAAGATCGAGTTTTTTGGAAGTTATACTTCACCAATTGCAGCTAACATTTTTGTTTTACGCCCTGTGTATTATTTTGATTGCGGCTACAGCCACAGCTTTACCAAAGGCAGCATTAAACTCTCGTTAAACGATATTTTCAACACCCGTCAAAATATGGCAAGCAGTACTTACCAGTCCATTTACAACTATACCTCAAAGCACGAAAGCAGGATAATACGCTTAACTTTTACTTATAACCTGGGTAACACCAAAATAAACGTGGCACATCATAATGGCGGGGCAACCGAGGAAAGCAATAGGGTGAACGGTAGTAATTAGTCTGCAGATAAGCCCTATATTTAAAACAGTTTGTGTTGCCTAATTAAAAATATTACCTGTAAAAAAAGCTTGTGAAAAAAAGCACATTGATAACGACTTTGCAAAAACGGCCCGTTTATCACGTGCTGTTCTGGTTGAGCTATTATCTGTTCATATTACTTTTTTTTTACAGTGTTGGCCACGAAGGTGGCGCAGCTTTTGCCCTTCAGTTATTTATCAGGTTTATTTTCAAAGCTGCACTGGCATATTGTAATATTTATGTTTTTATTCCCCGGTTATTACTTAAAAAGAAGTACGTTTTATATGTACTGTCCTTTGTCCTTTTACTGCTGGTTGATTATGTTATTGAAACATATTTAGACAAAATTTATGTAGCGCTCGGTGCTTCTTATTATTTGGCCGAATCAAAATTTAGTTTCCGTGGCCTTTTAGCAAATTCACTAAACCAGTTATATTTTCTTTGGCTTGTGGCGGGCGTAAAGTTTTTGAAAGACTGGATCACCGGCCAGCAAAAAATGCAGCAACGTGAAAAAGAATATTTGAAAACTGAACTCTTGCTTTTAAAATCACAAATACAGCCGCATTTCTTTTTTAACACCCTTAATAACCTGTATTCGCTTAGCCTTAATAAATCTGACGAAGCACCTGAGATAATTCTAAAAATGTCTGACCTGATGCGCTACATGCTCTACGAATCAGACACACCGCAGGTTTCGTTAAACCGGGAAATAGAGCATATTGAAAATTACATCGCATTAGAAAAACTGCGGTTTGGAACAAGGCTTAAATTCAAATTTGAAACCAAAAACATTACCGCTGATATTTTAATCCCTCCCATGCTGTTGATTGTGTTTATTGAAAACAGTTTTAAGCACGGCGGCAAAGGCAATATTGACATAATATCGATCGACATTTCATTAAGTGTAACCGGTAATTTTTTAAGCTTTACCTGCACCAACAGCCTTGCCTACAAAACCACGCAGGATAAAGAAGGCATAGGCTTAAAACTTGTAAAACGGCGCCTTGATCTATTGTATGGTAACAACTACACACTAACCTTTTCTAACGATGATGAAACCTTTAAAGTGCTTTTAAAAATACCTGTATGACAATCACAATAAATTGTTTAATTGTTGATGATGAGCCACTGGCCATACAGGTCATTGAAAATTATCTCAAAAGGCTTTCAAACGTTACTTATAAAGCATGCCGCAATGCTATTGAAGCCGTTCAGTTATTGCAGCAGGAAAAATTTGATATAATTTTTCTTGATATCGAAATGCCTGTATTTACCGGTATCGACTTTATAAAAAACCTTAAGCAGCCGCCCATTATCATCATTACCACGGCCTATACCAATTATGCTGTTGAAGGTTTTGAACTTGAAGTGCTCGATTACCTTGTTAAACCCATCTCATTCCCCCGTTTTATGAAGGCTTTTGACCGTGCCTTAAAGCTGGTTACCGAAGCAAACAAAACCAGGGCAGACCCAACTGCCGCAAACAACCAGCATATTTTTATAAAGGTCGACCGTAAGTATGTTAAGGTTCTTGTACAGGACATCTTATACATTGAAAGCTTACGGGATTACATAAAAATTTACACAACCCAAACCAACTACATTACATATCAAACATTAACGTCGGTTACTGAAAACCTGCCGCCTGATAAATTTATCCGCGTTCACCGCTCCTACACTATAGCTATTGACAAAGTAACGGCTGCCCACAGCACTACTGTACAAATAAAAGACACCACCATACCCATCGCCCGCGAACACCGCCAGCAAACCCTAAACAGGCTGTTGCACTTAAATAACAAATAATCGTAAATCATCTCCGCTTCCATCTCCCCCACAATCTCCGCAACACCTTTCCCCTTTGGGGGGAAAGGCCGGGTTAGGGGGCCCAATCCTCCACTCCCATCTCCCCCACAATCTTCGCCCTGCTCTTTCCTCTAAGGGAGGAAAGGGGTGGGGTTAGGAGGCCTCCCCTCATCTCCGCTCCCATCTCCCTCACAATCTTCGCAACACTTTTCCCCTTTGGGGGGGAAAGGCCGGGTTAGGGGGCCGGGCCGGCCGTATCGGTCAGTATCGCCCACCCTCTAATACTTCGCCGGCTCACCCGCCTTCGGCAACGACGACGCTATAAATTTCCTCAGGTTTTCATTGGCCGCTTCAAGGTCAGGTTTACGCAGGTACAGCATGTGCCCGCTGCGGTAACCCTCCCATTTCAGGCGGTCTTTAAGCCGCCCGCTGGGGTCAAGCTGCCAAAGGCTATACTTGGCGTTAAAATAGTCGCAGGCGCCATCATAATAGCCGCTTTGTATTAGCAGGTGCAGGTAAGGGTTTTGCGCAATAGCCTGCCGCAGGTCCTCACCCACATGGTCATTTTGGCTATTCCACGGAAAAACCGGCCCGAACATATTATACTTCAAATCTGTTTGGTAATGCAGGTCCTGCCGCAAGTAAATATTAATGGCTGGTGTAAAGCTGTGCAGCCAGCTTGTAAGCTCGGCATTATAATCGGGGCTTTCGCCCAGGTCCTGCCTGTCAATACCCCGGTAACGGCTGTCAAGCCTGCCCACGGTAAAGCCTTTATCACGCAGCAGCTCTTTCCAGAAAAACCCAGTTTGTATTTGCAGGTTGGCCTGCAGAATTACCTTTTGCGATAACCCCGTATAACGGGAAAGCTTTGCCGCCAGGTCCTGCTTTTTGGCATCATCCATAAAGCCACCTTTTTCTAATGCAGGCAGCAGTTCGTTCACAGTAAAATCCTCTACTTCGGGCAGCATATCAGTAAGGTCTTTCGCCTGCAGGTCAGCCGCCAGTGCTTTATGGTACCATGCCGTTGCAGCGTAGTAAGGTACCAGCAGGGCGGTGTTTACATAATCGGCGCGTGTAATGCCCAAATCAGTGGGCGATACCAGTATAACACCGTTTAAATATATCCATTGCGCATTCTGCAGTTCAAGAGCAAGACCGCTCACCCTTGTAGTACCATAACTCTCCCCTATCAAAAATTTTGGTGATGCCCAGCGTTGCTTGCGGCTTATAAACGTGGCTATCCATTCGGCTAAGTATTTCACATCTTCATTAACGCCAAAAAACCTGCTGGTAGGTACATCCTTATTGGCAGGGCGGCTAAAGCCGGTGTTAACGGGGTCAACATATACAATATCGGCCACATCAAGAATGCTCTGCGGGTTTTCCTTTACACCGTAAGGCTGCATGGGGTAACCTTCATCATCAACATTCAAACGGCGCGGGCCGGTGTAACCAATTTCCATCCACACGCTTGGCGTGCCGGGGCCACCGTTAAAGCTTATCACCAGCGGGCGGCTGTCCCTGTCTTTCACATCACTGCGTTCGTAGTAGGTATAAAATATGCCTGCGATCGGCTTGCCTTCTTCATCCCAAACGGGTATGGTACCAACCGTGGCTTCATACGGAACCCTCACCCCTTTTATAGTAACTTCTGCCTTAGTAGTGGTGCTTGAATCAAGCGCCAGCACACGGCTGGGCGAGGGCTTCTCGGGTGCAGCAGGCGTAGCGGGTTTTTGCTGCGCCATGGCTACCGTAAAACCTGTACAAACCAATACAATACATGCGACTATTTTTCTCATACAGTTAATTTATAGTTGTGGCGAATATAATAAACCGGCACAATACAGTTTACCTTTTTATACAAACGGGCGCAACAACGCAACAAGGTAAGTTGGCCAACCCTGCCCCATTTTGCCGGACCCATTTTTCAGGAGGAAGCACGGAGGAAAAAGGGAGGAAAAAGGAGGAACACAAAATTTAATAAATTGCTCATTTTCAATATTTTATATAAAATTTATCCACATATTTTAAAAAAATAGTATCTCGCTTTATCCAATTGCCTCCATGACCTTCATTTTCCCTATCATCCTTCCGCGTATCTGTATTCATAAAAATTCATTTCAACAAACGCGGCGAACGCAGGGGAATGCCTGCGCGTAACACCTTGTAAAACTCCCTGCCCCTGCCGGAAAGGGAAGTGCCCGGCGTTTTATTGCGCAAGCCCTACTAATCAACCGGTCTTTACTCATCAACTAAACCACTACCATACACTATACTTCGCCTTTTGCTCAACCACCGGCTGAGGCACCGGCGCTGGTTCGGGCATACGCGCAGCTTCCTTAAGCCTGTACTCCTCCAGGGTGCGCTGTTTCAAGGCTGCAATCTCCCGCCGCTCCTCTGCGCTGGGTGGTGGCCCAATGCTTTCATCACCCAGGTTAAGGGTAATGTTCCAGTCCTCATCAGTTCTCGGTTTTAAAGGGTTAAAACCATAATTAACCTTCAGGTCAAATACAAGCCCGGTGGTGCTGCCTTCGCCATTAACCAATGCGTCTACTTTACGGCACAATACCCAAAAACGCACATCTTTAACCAGCCCCTTGTAGTTTTTGTTGTTGCTGTACCGTTCCAGTTCATCTTCGCCTATAGTTGCAAAATTGCAAAACCCCTCAACGGAATAAATAACCGGTTTTGGCACCTTTACCAATGTGTCACGGTAACGCTGCGTTACGGTATGTTCATCGCAATGCCGGCAATACGCCAGCCATTTTTCCTGCAAAGCCGCAGGTGATAATTTATACGGCATAATAGTACTGTTTATATACTTATATATAAAAACTGCTGTTTTGTCCGCTGTTTTGGAGATATTTATTTTTTGGGGGATGGCTAAATTCAATTCCGGGCGATATCAATTGTGACAAAAGATTGTCCATAGCTTTTGTATGCCTATACCAGGCCGATGGCCGAGTACGTTTCTTTGCGAGTAAACGGGCTACATATCTCTAATATACCGCCTGTGCTAAACACGGCGCAGAGTGCCATCCTGCACTCATGGCTACGCTATGCCCTGCGAGGAAGAAAGAAAGTTTTTGAACAATTAAAGCAAGAATATGAACAAGCACAGCAAGCACCAGATGAAGAAGAAGAGCCGGATGGTTAATCTAGCCCTATTCTTTCTAACGATCACCTTTGTCATTTTATTTGTTAGGACTGGTTATGGACAGCTGCCAGCAATAAATAAAATCTATTCATACTCATCCCGGAGTGTAACAAATCGAACTGTTACCTACAAAGTCTATTTTATTATAAAAAAAGATACAAGGAGGATAAAAGGGAAAGTCTATAATCTATTTACATTTTCTTCCGATTCAAGCGCGCTAACGGGTTATATCCGCTGCGACTCTAGTCATGCTAATCATCATTCCCTGAACTTTCTTGTGAGTAATTTTAAGCATCCCTTTCAGTATTGCGACAATGCGATGCACGAACAAGTTCTCTTTCCATTTTATGCCGCTACTACTGAAGTTTGCACAATCGGAGTTTTAGGCGGTAGAATCACTATAACAACAACCAAAAAAAAGGAATCTGACTCCACAACTTACAATATTGATCCAGCCTTGTCGCCTTCAACTGATGAGCCTTATATAAAAGACTTAATTTTTTATAAGGGATTTTATCCCAAAGTGATAATAGTTAGGGACGTGCTAGCAGAGAAAGACATCCTTGTAAAAGCTGAAGATTTGATGTAATTTTTCTCCTTCCCGCAGGTTCATAGCACTGGCCTTTGGTGTGGGACAGACTCTGCGGCATATACAGCGCTACAGCCAAATATATATCAAAATGCCTGCTGTACGGCCTTGTAAGATATTAAGTTAAGTGAGTCAGGAATTACCCAACTGTTGTACTTTTATTGTGCTGGGTTGCTAAACACGCCACAGAGTGCCATCCTGCGCTTATGGCTAGGCTATGGACACTCTGCGAGGAAGGAAGTCTATTTGCTGCAGCCATTTAATAAAGGCCTTACTCCAGGTGCAATCTTTAAACGTAGGAGGCACTTCTATGCCATGCAATTTTAAAATAGCTTTAACCCGGTTTTTTATACGTGTGCTGTCTTTTATTAAATTGTCGCGGCTTCGTAATAATTGCCTGTCAAGTTCCAGTTCTATATCCGGAACATGAACAAAGTTTAAATCACCGTTTTTCAGGCCTTTTGCAATTTTTTTACTGTCCACCTTATCGGTTTTTCGTAACTGTTCTTTACCGCTTGTTGGCACATCGGCAGCATGTACTACTTTGCAATTTATCCCTTTTGCCACAAATGACCGCTGTATCCAAAAGCCGCAAAATCCAGCTTCGTAAGCTAACAGGTAGTTTGCACCGGGGTAATGGGTGTGCAGGTAATTGTTCAACTGCCCTACCCCCGGTTCCTGGCTCATGGCTTTTAGTTCAAACTCATCACTATAAATATGAATCTTCCAGCTTTTATGGTGAACATCCATGCCTACATAAATATTCTGACCGTTGAAGTCCCTTAGCTTTTTGATAGCGCTTCCATAAATTTAGTTTGCTTAAATTTACTAAACTTCATTCGCGGACTTCAAACATACAAACTGCGGAGAACGGAAGAAAAACAGTAGCAAGTGTAGAAATTTTATCGCAAATTAAGGCGCAAAGTTACATTGATGCCGAATAAAAATCATATTATTACGTCAGATTACATAAATTTTAGAGAGAAGAATGGCTATTCATATCAGTAAACAATTTATTAGGGCAATAAAAGGAAATCCAAGGAATTGCATTTTATTTGTTGGGGCTGGGCTGTCGGCAAAAGGGGTGAGAAAAAATGGGGCAGGGCTGCCGCTTTGGAGAGAGTTGATAAGTGCAATGATTGACGATCTAAAGGATAGTGGAAAATGTGACGTATTAACACTACAAGAAATAAATAAGTATTTTAAAGCCAATGAATATCTTAAAATCGCAGAAATCTATAAAGAAAAGACTCGATATGACCAATACACTGCCTTTTTGAGGGAACTTCTTGATCCCAAAGATTTAGTAAATTCAAACATACATCAGATTTTATTGTCAATAGAATTTAAAGGTATTATCACAACTAATTTTGATTATGTTTTTGAACATAATAGTAATAGGCTTTCTCCGTTAATATACCCCCAAGCGTTTGAAGATGTTGAAAAATTTCGAGAACATGGCTTTTTCGCTAAAATTCACGGGTGTATTAAGCATACATACAATTTGTACGATAATTTAGTTTTATCTGAGGAAAGTTATTTACTCTTACGAAAAAATCCTAAGTACCAAACAATTCTGAAAAGCCTTTTTTTATTGAATCCAGTTTTAACTGTAGGTTTTTCTCTTACAGATCCAGATTTCTTGTCGTTATTTGAGGATTTGAAAGAAATATTCAAAACTGCGACACCAACGGTTTATTCTCTGATATTGACTAATGATGAAGAACTAAAAACAGAATGGAGAAAAAGAGGTGTAGAAATTATTAGTTATCAAGATCATGAAGAATTGAATTATTTTTTTTCAGAACTTCAGAAACTTGACAATGATGATAAAAACACTAAAGAGCAAACTAATATCCAATTTGATAAGCAAACTAATTTCGAACCGAATAACTTTTTGCCGGGTATTAAGAAAAGGAGCGAAAATAACTTAGGCGAAAAGCAAGAAATTCAACTAAAAGAAGAGCAAGAAATTGAATTAAAGGAGAAGCGCAAAGACGAACCAATGCGAGTGCCTGAAAGCGAAGTAAAAAAACAGCGATTAAATTTCAAAACTAAAAGAATAATAGCTGGTGCCGTAATCTTTGCGTTATGCCTGAGTATAGGTTATTACAGTTATAATAAATACATCGCGACTTATAACGCTCCACATATTCCAAGCTTCTCGGAAACTCTGAATTTTTTCTATAAGGGTAATTCAAAACCTAGTGGCTGCGATTCATATAGGTTTGTGAAAAGAATAGATGGATGGTACGTAGATTCTCTCTTTATAGATAGCGATTCATATAAAATAGGTAAACGATTTCCAATTTGGACAATGACAGCCAGTTCGTTCCAAAATATTAATACATGGGGTAAGAGATATGATGGAAACCAAGTCACAAATGAAAATGTTATAGGAAGCATTTCGGATTCTTTTATGTATTCTTTCAGCCCTACATATGGTTACCCCGGTTGGAACAACGATGCGATAAAATTAATTGAACCTTATTATAATACTCTAAATGATACAATGCTTTATGTCCTCGCCAGAGCCTATGAAAGCAGGGCGTTTGACTACATTGGATATGAAAATCAAGGCTTTAATCTAATAGCGAACTACAAAGAGGAAAGCTTAACTGAACGAAAAAAAAAATTTATAAGAGATCAAACATCAGCTATTGAAGCGTTCAAAAAAATACTATCACATGACCCAAACTTCCAGACAGCAGTTGGAAAAATAAATATTAAATATTCAAATGAATGTGTTAATAGTTATAGATTACTTGAGATTTATACATATGATAACAGTGCGGCAAGCTCATTTCTAAGGGACAATTTGTATGATTCGTCAACATTTGTGTATTATAAAGAAAAACTTTCCACATCTCCCTCAAATAGCCTTATTCTTGCATATGGAGATAATGATTTTTACTCGTTATTGTATTTTCAAAATAAATACAAATTTCGGACTGATATTCAAATAATCAGCCCACAATTACTTAACGACAGAGTTTACGTAACTTATTTACAAAGCCCGTACCTAAAGGATAGACAATTGGCATTCACTTTGCCTCCTGATTATTTCGACTATGGTCTTCATAGCCGCTATGTCAAAATTGAGCAAGGCGATACTATTAATTCTTCCGAATTTTTAAAAATCCTCAAGGCCGTTCCTAATGGCAAATCACAGTTTAGTATAAATGCTCATGTGTTTCGATTTTCATCAATTAATTCATTATGGGATTGCCAAAAAGGATATGTTAGTGAGGCTGATATTAGATTGATAGACATTTTGGAAAGCAATTCACGTACTGTTATCACATCACAGACAAATACTCCTGATAGTGTGATTAGCTTTTTTAACTCATTTTAATTCTTACCCTTCTCCGCAGTGTCCTTAAGCAAAGGCTAGATAGGTGGCGAGACGCCCTATGTTATTCAAAATTCCAAAGCAATATAAATGCAACACAGCCCTTCTGTCTAAAAAACCCGCGTAGCGCTTTTAGCCTTTTCAAAAACCAGCCCTTGCAGTTTTAAAATTTGCATCCAAGCCTGCTAAAAAAATTCGCCACCCCCGAGACACTTTGCCCATTTTTATATTTATAGTAAGTAGCTCTTCTTTCTCCGTAGTTCCGAAGGGCTCTAAGGATTTCTTATTACTGCCAGTCTTTGACTGGCACCGGCTTGCACCATCAGGGCGGAAGTCACACGAAAATTTTATTATTAAACGGTCACGCCCCAACTGCAGTTTGCAAATGCACAAAAGCTGGTGTTACAACGTCATGCCCCGCTTGCGCGAACCACCTGTTAGCGATAATTATTTTTCACCCCAGGCCTTTATAGTCACAGTATCACTAACTGAGAAAATCATCAGGTCTTCTCCCAATACAAAAGGGTTTGAATAATTTTGTTTTGTACGTTTAATTATTTCGTCCGTTTTATACCGGTAGAGACTTACAATATGAGTGTAAACAGCAAGTTTTGGCTTAACTGCATTAAACACTTTGCATGCTTGTTCAAGACTGGTGTGGTGTGCCAATATATTATACCTGGGGTCTGTCTTTTTTAGTGTGTCAGGGGCAATGGCTACTTCATGTACCAGTAGATCTGTTCCTTTTGCGAACTTGATTAAATTCTCTGAATAACGGGTATCTCCTGAGAGCACAACCGAATGCCCGGCATATTCTATTCTATAACCAAACGCTGGCACAACAGGATAATGATCTACCAGGAATGCAATCACTTTAACTCCATCCTTTTCATAAACTGTGCCCTCTTTTATATCAGTAGTTGTTAGTTTGCCTCCTTCTTGAGGGGATTTATCGTCTTCTATTCGCATTTTAATATCAAACTCATAAGCTTTTTGCAGATGATCAGTCATTTGTTTAGATCCTTTTGGTCCGAAAACAGGTAAAGGATTATTACGTTTTGTTAAAAGCCATCCTGTAAGCCATAAATCGGGTAGTCCCACAATATGATCTGAATGAAGATGTGTAAAAAACAATGCATCAATAGTATCATATCCTAAATTTAGTTGGCGTAATCGTTGCAGGCAACCACGCCCTGCGTCAAATAATAAAGTTTTATTACCTGCCTGAACAAGGATACTTGGCCCAAAACGTTCCATGATTGGTTGTGGAGTTCCCGTACCTAACAGTGTAACTTTTATTGATTGGCCAAAGGAAGCTTGAAGAAGAAATAAAACAATTATTGTCAGGAAAAATTTTCGCACGATTTTTATTTTTTAGACTTAACAAATTTAAAGAGCGTCAACCAAATTACTGCTAACCGCCCGGGTATTTTCCTGCTCGTGGAGAAGTAGAATTCCTTCTCTTCTCCAAGAGTCTCATGGTGCGTGTGCCCTGTGCCTGGCATGGACTCTGTGGGGAAGGGAATACATACTTATACTGGAACATGGTCCGATGAATGAGTGCTGCACCTTGCAGGGTACGGAGATGGGGTGAGGGTTTGCGGGATGTTCAGGCTGGATCAGCTATGAATCTCCCCCATTACCCTCTTTTGATACGGCTACGATTCGGCGGCGTGTCTTTTTCCATCCCATCACTGACTCAACCACTGCGACTACTACCGAATACACCGCGAAGTGTGCCCCTTTTCTAAGATATTCTCCAAATGTTTTAAGATCCGGTGAAAGGTTCCAGTCGTTGATGGTTACTGTTGCAATAAATACGATGGCCCAAAGTGTCATCAACAAAGAAAATTTCCAGCCTTTGGTATTCTTTACCAAATAAAGAACAATGAAATAATACAGGCTAAATAAAAGGATGCCTATTATAAAATTGCTGCCGCCGATGATCCAGAGATACAATATAAATATAAAGTCGCCCAGCAAATTACTATGCGGATCCAGCCGGAGTAAGCTAACAACAATGGCATCGGCCAGGGCAGATAATACTAAGCATAATAATAATTCTTTTACAAAACCCTTTACCTTCATACACTATTCAATTTAATTACCGCTCATCACTATTTTTTCTTATCCCTTTCCGGCACGCCACCCCAGGGGCGGCGGTATTGAACAATAACCTTCAGGTTCCCTAACTTTTTACGTACCTGAGCAAAATAAAACCCGATTGAAAAGGCTTACACTCAACAAGTTTCAATTTTAAATTCTCCGGCAGTCTAAGGCTATCCCACAACCGCCGCCCTTCGCCCGCAATTTCAGGGTATATGGTAAACTGGTATTCATCAATAAGGCCAAGCTGTGTTAGCTGCGCAGAAAGGTCAACCCCGCCGGTTAAAATATTTTTGCCTGGCGCCGCTTTTAGTTGCATTACTTCTTCTTCAAGGTTTGAGCTGACAATTCTTGTATTTTTTCCTTCAACACTTTGTAAGGTTTTTGAAACAACTACAATGTTTTCTACAGCGCAGAATACTTCTGCAAATTCTATTGATTCTTTTGATTCGCCGGCGGGGTTTTTCAATACGTCCGGCCAATAGGGAAACATTATTTCATACAGTTTACGCCCGTAAAGCAGCGTGTCCCCACTGCGGGTAAGGTCCATATAATGTTCAAACATGTCAAGGGCGGGGGGCCCTGCTTTCATGTGGTCGATACATCCGTCTGCGGTAAGGTTGATGGAGTAGATTAGTTTTCGCATTTTGATTATTTTTAGGTTTCAATTTTCTTTTCAGCACCCGCAACGGGTGCGATGGACTCGCTGTTCAAGATTAAGCTATATGCAAATATTGAAAGTTAATGAATAATTTTCAACTCATGCTATCAGCAAAACTGTGTCAGAAACAGTGATATTAATAAATTCCCAGCTCCGGGTAGCCTGTAAGCAAAATAAAAGGGCTAGTGCCCGCTTGCCTGCGGACTTGATATAAAACGTCTGCCCCTGGCAGGTCTGCTTTCTTAAATACGTTGTATCTTGGTTTTATTGCCGCAAGTTAGTAATATTGAATTGTGGGAATACCCCAGTTATCCGCAACCCGATGCCAACAATGCATGCCTTAAGCGGCAGGCAATAAAATGAGCGAAAAACCAGTATAAACATTTAAACAAATAACAAATGAGAAATTTAATTTTTTTTATGCACACCTCACTTGATGGCTTTGTGGCTGGGCTTAACGGCGAAATGAACTGGATAAAAGTAGACGAAGATATATTTGATTTTGTTGCAACTATGACAAACAAAGCCGACACGGCGCTTTATGGGCGGGTAACGTATGAAATGATGCAGAGTTATTGGCCATCTGCCGGTGAAGAACCAGGCGCATCTAAACACGACAAAGAACATTCAGCCTGGTACAACAAAGTTTCAAAGATCGTTTTATCAAGAACGATGAGTGAAAAAGGGTTCGACAACACTGTAGTTATCAGCGACCATCTTGCAGACAACATAAATAAAATAAAAAACCAGGACGGAAAAAATATCTTGATTTTTGGAAGCCCCGCCGCTTCTCATTCATTAATGGGCCAGGGGCTAATTGATGAGTTTTGGTTATTTGTTAATCCCATTCTTCTTGGGCAGGGTATTCCGCTATTTAAAGATGTTCCTGAACTAACTAAACTGAAACTTATAGAAACAAAAACATTTTCTTGCGGGGTAATTGCCCTTAACTATGAAACGATACGCAAATAATGTGGGCGCTCCGCTAATTGTTCATTCCTATCTCGCGAAGCATTTCCTTAGCCCGGTTATAAGATAACGGGTAAGCATCATTCTGGCTGGCAGAAGCCTGTTCGTACAGGTACTTAGCTTCTTTGGTATTACCCTGCACAAGGTTAATATAAGCTTCTATCTCAATCATAAAATTTTTCAACTTTATGTCGGGGGCGCGCCGTTGCAATAGTGATGTAAAAATACGCTGCGCGGCATTTAACCTGCTGTCTGTAAAGTGCTGTACACTATAGCCGCCCGGCAGGCCAAACCAGTATAGCCACATGCCGCCATTACCTTGCTGGTTCCAAGCATCTTTTACCAGTTGCAGCCCAACCTCCAGCATGGTTGAATACAAAGAGGTGTCGCTCAAATATTTTGTAATAACATTGTCAGCACCTTTTGTATATATTTCCGCAAGCACCTGTTCCTTTTTATAACCGGGGTCTTTTTGTATCAATGTCTCGTATGCATAAGAGGTTGGGAAATGATCAGCAAGGTTCTCTAACCGGTAATCTTTTTTAAGTTCCTTTTTAATGTCAATTACCCATGCGTTATCAAAATTGTGAAAAAAATACACGTATATCAGCCCCTTCTTTATATCAAACACATAAGAATATAGTGTGGTAAGGTTGCCCTCCTGGTGTGTTCTGTTAAGTATGTCCCTGAAATAACCAACCGAAAGATTTGCATGTCCGCTAAGCATTTCTTTGGCAATATTATACCGCCTGTCAGATACGCCTTTTTTCAGGTCGCAAATATTAAAGTTCGTATTCACCTGGTAATCGCCTTCCTTAATTGTATTTGCCTCCACATTTACAATCACCGAGTTGCCTTCTGCATCAGCCAGCAGGGCTTGTGAAGAATATGCATATTGATGGTCTTTCAAAAATGCAAGCGCTTCTTTTACGTTTTTACAGGTGCTCAATATTTCAAAGAATAGGTCGCCATAGTAAGGGTGTTGTATGTTAAACTTCGATGGGTTAATGCTGTATTGCGCCGTAAAATCAACAAACAGGCCATATTCGTTCATTATGGTCTGTGCCTGCAGATCCGGCAAACCAAAACTTACCATACCATAATGGCCATTGGTGGGCGGGTTAAACCACACCCGCGCATATAATGTGGAGAGGTAATCATCCTCGTTGCCTGCAGCAAATACCTGCCCGTTTCTTGCACAGGATACAATGGTACAGCAAAAACATGTGTAATTAAAAAGCAGGAAACCCGCCAGTAAAAAAGTTATTTTTTTCATGTTGAAATAATTGAGCCCGGCTATCAGCTCTTCAATAAACCTCCATAAAATAAAAAGGTTACAATAAAAGGGCAATTTTACCATTTGCGGGTTGCCCGCTAACTGATCGGTTCGGGTAAACAATATTCTTTAAACCGTAATCTTCATTCCAAAACTTCGGGATGTAAAACCTGTTCGATGATGCATTACATATGCGGCCTTTAAACAAAGGCACAGTATTATTGTTTTCGTGCCCGCCGGGCTTGGGTGTTACATCATTGGCCGCCCATTCCTATGGTATTTATCTGCACATCGCGGCTAAAACTGTAACTGCGGGCGGCGCTGTCACTTGCAAACGCATTAGCCGCAAATTTTCGCAGTATGGTAGCAGTGTCAATGGGGCCCGTCAACTGTTGCGCCATACCGGGTAGTATCGTTACCGTCAATACGGTTGAGAAAAGCACCAGCAACCCCGGCTTGTAAATAGCTGAATGTTTCCTCATAACACAATATAAATATTCCCCTGCAGTAAAAGCCGCCAAATGCGTCTATACATAGGGAATTTAGTTAGAGATTAATCCTATAACTGTTTTGCCGCAAAAAATGTATCAGCAATGTTAGATTTGTGCCAGGCATAAAATTATCCCAACCGTTGAAAAAAAACAGCCAAAGGTTGAACGGCCAACCTTAATTTGAGAACGTTTGTTTATCTTCCATACCTGTTTTATGGTAACTGCCTTGTAAAAAACCGCCAGTTGCAGATGGTTTTTTGGATAACGTTCTCTGCCCTTCCTTCGCTTTCGGACTTTGTATATCAGGTTTTTATAAACCGTTTTATTTTGCCACACCAGCAGCATTGTTTTACACAGCAATTGCGTGCTGGGGATGGCTTATTACAGCCTTTACATGCATTAGATCAACATAAAAAACTTGAAATATGACACGAATATTTGTGTTGCTGCTTATATTGTTTTTATCTGAATGTTTAGCCGGTAAAAGCAATGTAAAAAACACAAGCGATGAATGGAACAAATTTGCCAATGCATTTTTACAGGACTATTTTATAAAACACCCTGATTTTGCCGTGGGCCAGGGAAGGCATGAATTTGACGGCAAGTTGCCCGATTTTAGTGAAGCCGGTTTGCAGGCTAACCTTTTATGGTTAAATACCGAACGCGAAAAAGCCCTGGCCTTTAACCAAAAGCAATTAGATAAGCACCAGCAATTTGAAAGGGATTACCTTATTGCACAAATTGATAAAGATATTTTTTGGCAAAAAATTATGGATTATCCTCATATTAACCCGAATTTTTATTTTGACATGTTAGACCCTGATGTTTATGCTTCACGCCCGTATGCCACACTGCAAACAAGGATGAGATCATATACAATTTATCTTCATAACATCCCTTCGGCGCTGCAGCAAATAAAAGCTACCCTTAAAATGCCAATGATAAAAATATACGTTAAGGCTGCCCGGGGTTCAATTCACTCATTACTTAGTTTTTATACCAGCATGCTTAAAAATTTTGAGGGTATTGGGGATAAAGAAATGATGGACGAATTTAAGAAAGCTAATGGCGAAGCTGTTAACGCGCTAAATGGTTTTGATACGTGGCTTGAGGGTAAAGAAAATTCCTCAACAGGTAATTACGCTTTCGGGATTGAAAAATTCAGCGAAATGCTGAGGATGACAGAAGGCGTTGATATTTCCATAGATAAACTTGACAGTATAGGCAGGGCAGACCTGGAACAAAATACACAGGCTTTATTAAAAGAGTGTAACAAATTAGCGCCCGGTAAAACAATTGCTGAATGTTTGCAAATAGTTTCAGCAAACAAAGTAACTGGTGCCAGCCTGGTTGATGCGGTAAAAAATGAGGTTACCCGCTTACGAACTTTTTTGCAGCAAAAAGATATCATATCAATTTTTCCGGCCGGGGACATGAAAATTGCTCAATCACCACCTTACAGATCATGGAACCCTGAATATGTGAACACGCCCGGCCCTTATGATAAAAATTTATTGCCCGTTTTTTATGTCTCGCTCCCCGACCCGGGATGGACAAAAGAAAAGCAAAACGATTATATGCCGGGTAAAGGTAATTTATCAGTTATCTGCATGCACGAAGCGTATACGGGGCATATTTTGCAGTACTTACATTCCAGCCGTTTAGCATCAAAATTCGACCAGGTGTTTACTGATTATGCTTTCGCTGAAGGTTGGGCAGATTATTCCCAGCAAATGGTTTGTGACGCCGGTTATACCTTTGACGATGCCGGGGTGCGCATTGAACAATTAAAAGATGCTATTGCAAAAGATATAAGGTTAATATCGGCTATTGGTATTCACACCAGGGGAATGACCATAGAAGAATCTAAAGAAATGTTTATAAAAAATGGTTTCATGGATAGTGCAACTGCTCAACGGCAGGCTAACCATGGCATGATCGATCCTTCATACCTTAATTATGCAATGGGCAAACTAATGATCAATAAACTCAGAAATGACTGGATAAGTAAGAATGTCCAAAATAATTCATGGAAAAAATTTCACGACCTGTTTTTATCTTTTGGAAGCGCCCCCATACCGCTTATTAGAAAAGCAATGATGGGAATAAATGATAATAGCCAGCTTTTGTAGACCTACACTCAGATAACAGGCAACAGCTTTTATAAAAATATTCACCTATGGATGACCGGGTTTGTTTCCAAACCCGAATACTTGTTACAGCGTCCTTTACCGCACCTTCATAATACACTTTAAACCGGCGGTAATTTGTTTAACTGCTGGGGGCAGAAGTTTTACTTTTCCGGTCAAAAAGCTTTTTGCCAAAAAAGGCAACGATGGGGATGATAATTATTGTCAGCACCGTTTTGGGGTTATCAAACATATAGTCCCAAATGCCCCTGAAGATATTATATTCAAGGTCTATTTTTACAACCATTGTTTTCGCCGCAAGTATTGGCACAGACCCGGCAGGTGTTTCTGCCTCAACCTTCATATACAGCACTCCCTGTGGTTTATCACCGGTTGCTGTAACAGACCATTCCCAATGGTTACCCAAAATAGTATCTACAAGCTGTCTCATTGAATCTACAAGCGGCACTATTGCAAAAGAGCTGTCTGTATTAAGCAACGTAATTTTTACGTATTTATATACCAGTATATCTTTTGTCAAAATAATGCTGGTGTCGTTGTTCTTTTCCAGGCCATCCTCAATATTCAGCATGGTCAATGTGTCTTTCACTGCGCCGTGGGGGTTCTTTACACTTATAAACGCATGAATATTTTTTGTTTGCTGTCTCTTCATAGTTCCAAAATAAGAAAACCCCAAAACCGCAGAGCGCGGTCCCCCATTAGCTGGTGTTGTGGCATTGCCCGGTACCGCTGTTTCAGTATCGGTGCCGCGTCCCACAGCGGTGGAGTCGTGTGCAGGCAAGGGTCTGTCCGCCCTGTTGGCACAGGCACAAAATACAAGTATCAACAAAATAGTACAGGCGTACTTAAGCAATGTTAGTTTTGTCATTTTTGCAGGCATATTATTATTTACTAATTGCACCTTCGGGTTAAGCTTTGGTAGTCTCTTTAATGTGCAAATAGGCTATGTTGAAAATTGAGAATATGTAAGATAAATAATTAAGTTGGTAAATGTAATGGTTTGGCGGTAATTGCAACGTTGAAATTAAGGTGGTAATATGACAGGATAATTTTAGCTTATTGAATATTACAACGCTCTGTCAACTTTATTTTGCAACAACTGCGCAGCCCAAAAAAATTCTTGTTTCTCAGCTTTGGCTGCCAGGATAATTTAAAAACTGCGATATTGCCCGGTCTCCCCTCATTCCATTTTCTTATCTTCCCTTTATGAAATGGCTGCCCATACTATTTTTTCCACTGCATGTGGCAGCACAGCATGCAATGATGCATAAGCAAGGTTACGATTTCTTAAAACTGCGGTCAACAATACAAGGCTGGATTGACAGCGGCTACTATCCCGGCGCAGCCATCATTATAGTAAAGGACGATACTGTAATTTTTGAAAAGTATTTCGGTAATTACACACCGTCAACAGTTGCGTATATTGCCTCTGCGGGTAAATGGCTGGCGGCTGCAGCCATCGCCGCCGTTGTGGATGAAGGCCGGTTGCATTGGGATGACAAAGTAAAAAAATGGCTGCCGCAGTTTACAGGGCCGAAAGGCCAAGCTACTTTGCGGCAGCTATTGTCGCATACCGCAGGTTACCCTGATTACCAGCCGCCAGGTAATAAGCCAGACGATTACCAAACACTTGAAGAATCTCTTGCACATATTGTAACCCTTCCCGCAGATACTTTGCCCGGCGCACTGTTTCATTATGGGGGCCTTGCCATGCAGGTTGCAGGCCGTATGGCGGAACTGGCAACAGGTAAAAATTGGGAGACATTATTTGAAGAAAAAATAGCTGGTCCCTTGCAAATGTACCATACAAAATTTACCCCTGTTGATTCTACTCCAGGCCATAATCCCATGTTGGGAGGCGGTGCAAGAACTGATTTACAGGGTTATGCCAATTTTTTATCAATGATCAATAATAACGGTATGTTTAAAGGCCGGCGCATATTGTCAGCAGTTGCTATAAAAGAAATGCAGGCAAACCAGGTACATGCTGCAAAAGTTAACCACGGCGAATTCGTTGAAAACGCGCGGCATATATACAGGCAGGATGTTTACGGCCTTGGCGAATGGCGGGAGGAGACAGATAGCAACAGCAATGCGGTTTTAATAAGCAGCCCCGGTTGGGCCGGTGCTTACCCATGGATTGACAAGCTAAACCATGTTTACGGATTTTTTCTTGCGAGGGTCAATGCGATAACCGCAGGCAGGCACCATTTTTCTTCCTTTTATGCAAGCCCTGTATTACCCTTGTTGGTGAGGGATGTTATACAGGCTGCTCATTCTGTTCAGTAATAAAATTAGTTATATCACTGCCTCACCGTATTACTTAACTTTATCCATCATTAATAACCGCTGCTAACTGCCAATGCCACTTATTATACCAAAATAATTTATTACCAATATGGGCCTTTCAACTATTAAAACACCCGGTGTT
Organism: Bacteroidota bacterium; assembly: GCA_013285915.1. Classification (GTDB taxonomy): domain Bacteria; phylum Bacteroidota; class Bacteroidia; order Chitinophagales; family Chitinophagaceae; genus JABDFW01. The sequence goes on along the minus strand of JABDGS010000005.1, from coordinate 37,700 downwards.
TATATAAATGAAGTAAATGCCTTTTCCAATTCAGTTGTCCAGGTTGCAACGGCTATTCCAGCATTTATCGGGTATACGCCACAGGCATCGTATAATGGCCAGTCATATCTCAATAAGCCTTTCAAAATAACTTCGTTTGTTGATTTCCAGGAAATTTTTTGTTACCCTGCTTCAACAAGCGGCGTTTCGCCAAAACAATACTCACCGCAATATTACCTGGTAGCCCAAAAAACGCAGCCGCGGCAGGGTGATTATATAGTTATCAACAACACGTATTATTCAATTCTGCCCGATGCAAACACTATTTATTACCTGTACAACAGCATACAGTTTTTTTTTAATAACGGCGGTGCAGAAGCTTACATTGTTTCTGTAGGTACGTATGGGCCCTCATCAAACACACCTCTTAAAACCGGTGCGCAGATCGTCAATCCAAATGTTACTCTTACTGATCTGCAACACGGCCTAACCCTGTTAAAAAATGAACAGGAGCCAACCATGTATATTTGCCCGGAGGCTACCCTTCTTTCACCGGCTGACAATGCATTGTTAATGCAAAGCATGCTGGCCCAATGCGGGCAAATGCAAACAGCTATAAGCATTTTTGATATTGTCGGCGGTAATGATCCTGACCCGCTATTATTCATGAATGATATTGTCACATTCAGGCAAAATACCGGCAGCATTGCATTAAACTATGGCGCCGCTTACTACCCTTTTATTGGCACCAATATTATGCAGCCGCAGGACATTGATTTTACCAATCTTTTTGGCGGGGATGTTAAGCAACTGGCGCCAATACTAAACCCGCCATCAAACCCAAATGCTGCCGCAGCAGCCATTCTGCAAAACATACTGGCTGGTAATAAAGCTGGCACCCTTGCCAATAATAATGCCCTGCTTACAGCCAGCAGGGATTACGCAAATATTATGCAGCAGGTGCTAAATTTAGTAAACATGCTTCCGGCAAGTGGCGCAATAGCCGGCGTAATAACAACTGTTGATAGTACGCGCGGCGTTTGGGAAGCCCCGGCCAATATATCAATTGCAGGGGCAGCGTCATTACCAATTAAGCTATCTGATGATGAGCAGGCTGGTTTAAATATTGATGCTGCATCAGGTAAATCAATCAACGCAATCCGGTTCTTTAATGGCATGGGCATTTTGATCTGGGGCGCAAGAACATTAGACGGCAATTCACAGGACTGGAGATATCTTTCTGTAAGAAGGACAATGATAATGATTGAGCAAACCTGCAAGCTCACAGCGCAGGCCTATGTTTTTCAACCGAACGATAAAAATACATGGATGGCTGTGCAGGCTTCAATTTCAAATTTCTTAACCAACCTGTGGAAACAAGGCGGCCTGCAGGGCGCATCAGCCGCCGATGCATTTTCGGTGGCATGCGGCCTTGGCGCAACAATGACGGCAGATGATATTTTAAATGGTTTTATGAACGTTACGGTAAAAGTGGCAGTTGCTCACCCGGCAGAGTTTATTGTAATTACATTTCAGCAAGCTATGGCAACAAGTTAATAAGTAAACAGCAACAAAAAGGTCGTTCGTAATTAAAAATTACCCAGTTCTAAAAGTAGTTGCTTACATATTATGCAGTTATAAAGTTTTTAAGAGCCGTAGGCTGATGTGGTGGGTAGAATTAGCAGAAAAAAACACAATGCGTTCCTTCGCAACGCCTCGTGGCCTTCAAGATCACATTTCTATCTAAAAAAGACCCGTGCGCATCTTTGTAAAGCGTATAACCAAGTCCACTACCTTGAATAATTTAATGAAAAATTACAATGTGTTTTCCCCGCCTATTTTTACCTGATATACTTTTTTAAACGGTTCATGTATAACTTTACAGCAAACAGCTATGCATGCATAACTATTCCCGCAGGCAATTTCTGCGATCATCTTCAGTATTAGCGGCGGCTTATGTTGGCGGTACTGCTTTTACCGCAAAAAAAACATTGCCACCATTAAGTTTTTCTACACTCGGTTGCCCAGGGTGGAACTTTGAACAAATTGTTGATTTTGCCGCCGCGCATGGTTACCGGGGTATTGAATTACGGGGCATTCAAAAAGAGCTTGAGCTTGATAAATGTAAAGAGTTCAGCAGTGCGCAAAACATAAGCGCAACACTTGCATTATTAAAGCAGAGGGGCCTGAAGTTTATTGATTTTGGCGCATCCTGCAACCTGCACACCGCAGAAGCGGTTGAAAGAAAAAAGAACATTGATGAAGCCAAACGTTTTATTGATCTTGCCCAGCAGGCTGGCTGTCCTTTTGTGCGCGTATTCCCAAATAACCTGCCAAAAGATGGTGACAAACAAGTCACCATTGATCTTATCACTAATGGACTGATAGAACTTGGCGATTATGCAAAAAACACCAACGTAACTGTATTAATGGAAACCCATGGCGACCTGGTACATAGTAACGACCTGGAGAAAATTATGCAGCGTGCATCCCAAACGCAAACAGGCTTGGTATGGGATATTACCAATATGTGGACCATTACTAAAGAGCCACCTGCAGCCGTATACGGCAAGCTAAAAAAGTATATTCATCACGCACACATAAAAGATGCAAAACTGCTGCCTGACGGGAAGGTTGAATATGTGTTATTAGGCCAGGGTGATGTGCCCATTTTTGAAGCCATTGACCTGCTGTATAATAGCGGCTACAAAGGTTATTACAGTTTTGAATGGGAGAAGCTTTGGCACCCCGAAATAGCCGAACCTGAAATTGCGCTGGCAGATTACCCATTAGCCATTAAAAAACACTTTGATAAAAAGTGATAAGCGGGTAAGCTCCTTTGTTGCAGCAAATTATTTACCCGTACAAGTCAGGTTTTTCAAAATAAGGATAGTTCCCCGGGGGTTAGGTGCGGGGCAATATTAACGTCTTGCATCCTGTTTTACGCCAAATGCAAAGCTTTCACTTATACCGTTATTGCCCCCGAGCGGTTTGCCGTCGCGGCTAAGCGCCTGCACATTCCAAACAAAGCTGCACAAGTAAGGTGGTTTACACGGCCCGGTTATAATGTTAGTTATAACAGCCTCAGTAATATTATCAACGTCCTTAGTAAGTATTGGCTGGTTTGCCTTTATAGCCTGCGGTCCGTTTTGCCCCTGCGTCAGTTGCCAAATTTTTAACCGGTATATTACTGGCGTAGCAGGTTTGGGTATAACTGGCGTCCATCTGAATATAATTGGCTTTTTAATATCTGCTTCAACTAGCGCGGTACTGGTTGCGGGCACAACAGGTTGTGGTGGTTGATAAGCCTGTTGGTCGTTACCACGTATGGTAAATGGTTTAATTTTTTCCTCACTCAGTGCAACAGGTTTTGCACCACCAGCAAAAAACTGCACACTCAGTTCATAGTCTCCTGGTGCCAGGCTGCACCCCTTACCTAACAAAGCAATGGCTTCTGCACCATTCCATTCCCTGGAAGCTGTGCGGAATTTTGTGGCAGGCGCGTTGGTACTGGCATAACTGCCGCATATTTTGGCGCCGTTCTTTTTAATAATTACCAATATTTTGCTTTCTTCAACTGAAGGGTCAATCCGGCCACCTGTTAACCTCGCCGACGCACTTATTGTAAATACTGATGCGGCGTTGCCCCAATTGCCTGCGAAAGCATCAGGGTTAGTAGGTAAAGTAATAGTTATGGCCGTTATGGGGTTTGTTTGTGCAAATAACCGCGTAGTTGCCAGCAGTAGCAAGATTAAAAGGGGCTTTTTCATTACAAATGTTTTTTTGGGTAATTTTTTAGTGGGTACATTTTAACCACCACGGTTTAAATAACGATCGCACGCGAAGATATTTACTACCCGTTTGCGGCCTGCGCTGCAAGTGCAACTTGCGTAAACTATTGTGTGAATATCGGCTATAATTGAGTGTGCGGAACAACGCCTGCAAAAAAAATCTTTGGTTTAAGAGAGATTTTTCGCCGTTTTGTAAATTCTTGAATATAAGGCGTGTGTCGGCTGAAAGTGTAAACATTAAAGTTTATTAGAAATTATTTGTGAAATTATAGCAGGGTTATCTTGAAAGTGGCGCTTGAAATATGCATACACTTCCACGAACAAATACGATACATATTGACAGAAATACTTAATTCTAAAATCTAAAACTGCACCTTGCCAAAGCCATGCGTGGCCGTATTTGATAAGTGTTTTCTGATACCTGGTTGGATGTTACGGAAAGGTTGGTATAATAGCGCACATTTGCAAGGTTGCTTAATACAATCTGTATATCCGTTTTAAGTGCCGGTAATTTAAACATTAGTGTTGCGTCCGTAAACACATATTTATTTAAAAGGTCGCCAGGTCTTTTTGCGGCGTAATAATCAGTATTTACAGTTACAAATATGTTTTTTTTAACTGTAACGGTAAGTGCAAGCTGATGCCGTTGGTTAAATATTACCTGGGGAGTGGTAGCAATATTATGGCTGCTAACGGTTGGACGGTTACTATAAACTGTTACACTACCCGTATAACTTAAATTGCACCATGATGCCGGTTTTGTATAGGCATTTACAGATGAATTATACAGATTGTTTAAATAATGCAAAAGACTGCCGTTTTGCAAAAAACTTGTATCGCTGCGCTGCCATAAAGCCTTTGCACCAATGGTAGCCTTCATAGCAAAAATATATTTGCTCACACTTATGCCCGCGGAGGCTGTATGAGATGTGTTATTCTGTGCAACGCTATGCTGCTGCTGGAATATAGTATTGTATTGGGTTGCACTAACGACATTGCCCGCTAACGATTTATAAGAGGCACTGACGGTTAAGAAAAATACCTTAAGCGTGTTTTGTACTGCATAGTTTACTGATGCTTCGTTGCTTTTTACGTGCGGCAGAATGGTATTATTTACTGAAAAAAATTTATACGTCTGCATAACATAGCCATCATACACATTGGTAATATCACCAAAGTAATTGCCATTAACATATTTTACCTGTATGTAACTTTCTCTGCCGGTAGTATATTTAAATAAGGCTGTGGGGGTTGCCGATGTGCACGGTACGTTTGCGGCAGGCAGCTTACCTGCATAATCTGTGTTTTGATAAGCAACAGGCATCATTATCGCGGCCTGTAGTTTAGTGGTTACGTATGTATAATCTGCCTGCAAATAATATTTTACCCTTTGCCATTGCAGCCTGTTTACAAAACTATCAGCAATTGTTACGGCGCTGTTATCGGTTAAAATTTTTTGCAAATTGCCGGTAAACTCCTGCTGCTGATAACTAACGCCGGTTTTATAACCTTGCCTTATTATGCCGCTTGTTTTATAACTTATATAGTTATTTGTATAGAATGATGGCACAGATAATTGCTGTATCAGTCCATTATAAGCAACCCCGTTGTTAAACAGGCTGTCATTTAGACCGGGCTCAACATTTAGCTGAGCGGGAGCATAAACGTTACCCGCATAACTATAAACTTCTGTAACATTTTTATTACTGCCCGTAATAGTTATATAATTAAAAAGATTTGAAACATTGCCTGTCTTCGCTTGTAGCCGCTGCGCAACGTTATAGTTACCCGTAATAGTAAGGTTACCGGCTGTAAACTTGCCGGCATACTCGAATAATAATACATCGTTCAGGTAATATGTACTGCGATTTATGTTAAGGTTTAACTGAGTGCTAAATGAGTTGTTATTAAACAGGTTGTTTTGCTGCTCATAATAATGTAAGGTATCCACCGGCAAAAAATAGTCAGACGAATAGCTGTTGTTTTGGTACTGCCTGTCAGTAATAAAATAGGCATTTAGCTTTAGCTGAGCGGCGCTTGCCACCGTAAAAAGGTCGTTAATACTGGCAAGGGCGGCATTGTTAAAAAGATACCTGGCCTTTTTAAGCGGCGGTATTGTGCCGCTTATACTCAAAAGGCTAACCGGTTTATTCTCATAAACCGTTCCAAACTGTGACATTAATTCATCATTAAGGTCGTCGCCTGTATTGTCAGCCTTTATATAGTTAATAAACTTGTATTGCTTTTTAAATAGCATCGCGTTAACTGTCGCAGTATACACACCGGGAACACCTGCACCAGCTTCGCCGTTGCCCGCAAGTTTAATGCGGCTTTTATCCTTTAAAACAATGTTTATTGCTGCATTATCACTCTGCACAACATTCTTTAGCACCTTTATCGGCTGGTGGTTATCAAGCACCTGTATTTTATCAACCATATCAGCGGGCAGGTTTTGTGTGGCAATATTGTATTTGCCATCAAGCAGGTTATCTCCGTCAATATAAAATTGGTTCAGGTCTTTACCCTGGTAGGTTATTTTGCCGTTTTCATCAACATTAATACCCGGCAATTTTTTTATAATATCACCAATTACCCTGTCCTGCGGGGCGGTAAACGAAGCAACGTTATAGCTTAATGTATCGCCTTCTGCTTCAACTAACGATTTGCGCCCCTTAACAACAACCTGCGGCAAGCTTGTAAAAGATTCCCTCAATTTAAAATTTATTGTGTCAACCGTTGCCCTTACCAAATGCTGCTGTATAAAGTAGCCAATGCTGTTAACTTCCACAAGCAGGGTATCGTTACCCATAATACCTGCGTAACTAATCTTGTAGGCACCCCTGTTATTGGTTGGCGCAAATGCTAAAACCAGGCCGCTCTTTTTTTGCAGGATAACGTCAACCGTTGCTAACGGTTTGCCGCTGGTATCAGTAACAGTGCCGCTTATTACCACCTGGCCATACAGCAGCGTGCGTATTAGCAAACAGGCTGTTAATAATGCAGGTTTATAGAAAAATGATTGCACTGTCATGGCCTGAGCAAATTATTGGGCATGGGGGTTTTATAATTATTAATGGCTGCGGCTGCATCATAAGCCGTTCTCTTTTTCCAACGGATTATTAACTTCACCTTGCTGAGGTGGTGGCCCATCCTGCCCATTGCTGCCGCCCTGCGCACTTCGCCCCCTGGCTGCGCCACTACCTTGCATCATCGCTGCCCCGTCAAGCCTTATTGTTTCTAAATATTTGTTCAAGTCTTTGCTGCTTGTTTTAATACCGCCTTCGGGTAACGTAATAGCTACCGCAACTGCATTTGTTTCAAAACTTTTAAAAGAAAAAACAATCTCATTGGTAACATCGGCCGCCTCAAGTATCAGGCCGGGCAAACCTCCTAATTTCCAGGGGCCGTTACTATAAGGTAATTGCTTGCAAAACCATGCTGCATAAATACGGCCGCGAAAAATGGCAGTCGCTTTTTGACAATTATAGCCGCCAATTATTTTTGTCTCGCTGGTAATGGTCCATTGTATGACAGGCATACTTTCTTCTACAAAAAATATTTTTTGCACATTGCGTGCGGTCCGTGTAATGTTAACAAGCTTATTGTTAACAACATCTTTGTACCAGCAAAAACTATTTGGTAGGTTTATAGCCTGGTTTTCAGTAATAACTTCGGGGTGTTGCTGTATATATGCTTTAACACGTTCGTTCATTTCCAGGGCTCGCATGTCAGCGTAATAGCTGCTATGCCGGCCCAAGTACAGTATCATACTGTTTTTTTGTGGCTGGTCCCGCTTCGTTGTGTCGGCAACATAGGTAACATTGTATTGAACAATGGCAATAGCACTGTCAGCATTTTGCGCCTTTAGCGCCGTTTGCTGCATCCCGATAAAAAAAACAGGCAGTGTATATTTAATTGTTTGGGTGCTGAATATTCTTTTTTTTAAATACCCGGCTTTGCTGAAGATTAACATACAGGTTATTTTTAATCTTCAATAATAGTTATACCTTCTTCATTAACATTATTTTCAGTGAAGGTTTGCTTTAGTTTGCTTAATTACGGGGATAGTTGTACAAAAGTCAGCCCATTATCTTTTTTATATCATCGTTATACCTGCGGCTGGCTTTAAGCACAGTTCCGTCTTTCATTACAATTTCAAGGCCGCCGTACACAAGCCGTACTACCTGTTTAACATAATCAACGGAGATAATATGCGAGTGGTGTATGCGTATAAATTTACCGGGCGTGAGCACTGAAGCAATATGTGTAATTGTATCCCTGTGTACATGCCTGCCGCCCGTTTTTAATATTATTTCGCAATAGTTGCCGTCGGCTGTTATGTATGCTATATTATCATAGTCTATAAAATGGTGCCGCTTTCCTGTTTTCACAACAACCCTGCCCGCTATCGCGCCACTCACTATACTCGTATGCAGGCTTTGCCAGTCAACCTGCAATTTTTCGTCCTGCTCAATTTTTTCCTTAACCCGTTCAAGCATTTTTTTAAACCGGCCGTTGCTGTATGGTTTTAACACGTAGTCTAAAGCGTAATATTCAAAAGCTTGCACAGCATATTCATGGTAAGCCGTAACAAATACAATCACAGGCTTTTTTTTAAACCCGCCAATATTTAAAATGTCCAGGCCAGACATGCCGGGCATTTCAATATCTATAATTATAACATCAAAAAGCTGCGTGCGTAGCTCGTTTGCAATCTCTATTCCGTTGAAACATTTTGAGGCAATTTCAAAACTTGCGTCTTGCTTTAAAAGATTTTCAACCCGGCTTACCGCAGGCTCCTCATCATCCGCAATCAATACTTTTATTTTCTTCATGGCTTTGCTGGAAAAGTTATGGTTGAAATGTATCCGTAGTTGCTGTATTCCGTAAAGGTAAAATTGTCGTGGTATAAAACGGCCAGGCGCTCCTTAAGGTTTCGTATGCCCGTACCCGGCAAAATTTGTAAAACAGTTGGCTGGCCATTGTCCTTAACAGTGATGCACAGCATATCATCTTTAAAAGATACGGTTATTACTATGTGCAGTTCTTTCTTCCTGTCAAGCCACCCATGCTTTATTGAGTTCTCAATTAGAGGTTGAAGAAGTATAACAGGTACTTTTATTTGCAGGCAATTCTCAGTAACATCAATATCCATTATTATTTCTCCATTATGCCGCAGTTGTTGAATTTGTATGTATTGATTTAAAAAGTTCACTTCATCCGCCAACGTGTAAAATTGCTGGTTGATAATGTCAAGATAATTTCTCATCAAAAACGAAAAGCGTTCCAGCAATTGCTGGGCTTTATCTATATCAAACTCCATGAGGCTGCTTGCAGAGTTTAAGGTGTTAAAAATGAAATGCGGCTGCAGTTCAGACTGTAACGCTTTAATTTGACTTACTACGAGGCTGACTTTCAACTCGGCTTCTTTATTCTTGCGTTGCTTTATTTGCTCATTGTATTCCAGCAACAACGCCAGGCTGCACAGTATCATAAACGATGTAAATACAGTGTAACTGTTGCCGGTAAAAACAAAAGCGGTAATTTTTTTCAGCCCTGGTAACTGGCTTAATTCTGTTGGGTTAATACGCCTTTTAAGCGGGTAAGACTCCTCCGTAGCAAAATGTGCAGTTATGCCTGCCGCAACCGACACACCAAGTTGTATAAGCACAAGCACAACCCAGCTTTGCCTTTTCCGCCACAAAAACCGGATCCACAAAACCAACAGCGGGCAAAACAAAAGGCCGGCAACAAGTATCAAAACATCAAACCAAACCTGCCATGGCAAAAACAGGTATGCCCTGCCTGCGGGCACAAGGGCTACCAGCGTCCAAATAAAGCTGAGCTGTAGTACCTGTCGTGTAAAAATTTTTTGCATATATAAAAATAAGAGAGGTTGCTAAAAATTACCCCAAAAAACAAGCAGTCTGCAACATAATCTCCAGTTTTTCCTGTTTTGTAGCATGCGTTTTATACAATGATTAATGCGAAACATGCCTTATTGCATTTTTGCCATTCGCCGGGCATGCACAACGAACCAAATATACGAGGCGGTGCCACACTGATTAACCGCTTAGCAAACACCTTTTTGGACAGCTGGTAAATGATTGATATTTTTAGCCAACCACTAACATATCTCTTAAACTAAACCCAGGTATAATGAAATACTTAATACCGGCATTAATCATCATTGGCCTTTTGGCAGGATGCGATTTGTTTGACCCTGAAAGAAAGGCTGAACAGCTTAATTTAAAGGGATTGAATTATGGGGATAGCGGTGATAAGAAACACGCGATCGAATATTTTTTGCTGGCCTCTGAAACGGAGGGTATACCTGATACCTTAAAAGCCCTTTATTGGGAAAATGCAGCGATTGAATATGTAAACCTTAATAAAGATTCAGCCATTTATTATTACGAAAAGGCAGCACTGTTACACCCAAAAAATTCGTATAACAACCTGTACGATAAAGCTAGTGTGCATTTGCTTAAAGGCGAAACTGCTGAAGCCGGAGAAATGTTGCTGCGTGCTTACGATTTAAATAATAAACACCTGCGTGCCAATCACATGCTCGGTATTATTTACATGGGCGATTATGACTCAGCATTCTATGCACCGCAAAAAGCATTGCGTTATAACCTTGCTGCTTACCGGATAAATAAAACCTCATATACTGAGCTTGTTCTTGCTAAAAATTATTATTATGTAAATGATCCGCAAAATGCCGCAGCGCTGTTTGAAGATATTTACAATAAAACGCCCGCGAATGTGAATAACGCAGCCGACCTGGCCATGATATACCTTGAATTGGGCCGCACAGAAGAAGCCAATAAACTGCTGGACCAAATAAGATTAACCGATCCACAGAGTTATAACAGGATTATAAACTTGCATATTAAACTGGGTCAGCATAGCCTTAAGTGGCGGCCAAACTAATAGGGGAGTTACTTCTCAAGCACTCCCTCAAGCAAAGCAGCCTGCGCAGCTGATATACCGGGGTTTTGCGTTATTTGGCCGTTCGCAAAAACCAGGCCTGCTTTGGCACAATATTCTGCCAGTGGTATTACTTTTGTTCCCTCAACATAGTCTTTAAAAAAAGATGATAGATCCTTGCCGGCAACTTCACAGCACACTTTTATTATATCCGCATAGGTATACGGCTTTCCTGTAGTTCCAAAATCTGTATACATTCTTCGCATAATTTCTCCAAAGCCCGCTTTATTATTGGTAGCTTCCCTGCATTGTATGTCAAGTGCCATCGCTGCAGTAAGGCCACCGCCATAAATAAAACTATAATTGCCTCCTTTGTCCTGCCCCGCGTCTATAAGTGATACACGGCCTGCACTGGCAACGTAACTGCCATAACTGTATGCAAACTGGTCAAATAAATCTTGCTGGTTTGTAAATCCTGTGCGGTATGCGTACAGCTTGCTCATATAATCTGTAAACCCTTCAACAAACCATTCCACCGTTGGCTGGTCAGCCGGTTCAATAGTATGGCCGTTCCATAAATGAAAAGCCTCGTGCGCAATTAAATACCCCCACCTCGCCTTATTGGCCATGCTGGGCGGGCTATTAAAAACCATGCTTATGCTATTGTTAAAAGTTTCACCACCAGGCATTAAAGATGCTACGCTGCCCAAAATTACCAGCTTGCCTTTTGGAGCACCGCCCAATGCCGATGAATACCCGCGTACAATTTTCGACAACGAGTTACCCATCAGGTCAACGCTCTCCTGCATATCATCGCTGCCTGCAAAAACTACTCTTAACTCATCAATCTTTATTTCTTTGGTAGCGCAACTTCCAACCATATTTCCATTGGCCCATAAATACCCAAGGTTATCCGCAGTAAATGTATTTACCTGCCCTGGTACTTCTTTGTAAGGTGTAATAACCTGCCAGTTTTGCGGCAGGTTAAATTTCACCAGCAGTTTTAATGAATCATTCCCCTGCGCTGCAATAAAAACGGTGCGCCCTGTAAAAAAAACAAGTTTATCAGTAGCATAAGCCCTTGCAAAAGCACCCGACACCGGCCAGTTTACCGCATCATGGCCCACCTGCACGTAGTACCGCAAATGTATCAATGCAGGCACCTGCTTCGAAACTTTCCACGTATTGCGGCCAGCTTTATTTACGTTAACAGTATTACCCTTATCATCAGTTGCCTGCAGGTCGTGTACAAATCCTGCATACCCATCTTCCGCGCCCTCAGCCATTACCTGGGACATGCGCAGCGTATCATTAACCAGTTGCAGGTTTGCCTCAACAAATATTTTCCTGTTATCGTCCTGGTTAACAGTCACAACATAATTAACACCTGCTGAATTAGTATTGGGTGAATTTTGTTTTGAAGAACAGGCGCTGATTGTCACCACGCTTACAAGCATCGCCACTAAATTGCTCAAATATTTAAATAAGTGCATCGTTAAGTTTTTATGTTCGTCACAACTATCGCTATGTTGGTCTCTGCACTGCAATTATCTTCTCAAATTAGCCGGTAGAGATTCCCGCAGTATTTTTTTCGACAAACAATAGTAAACAACTGGTGAACTTATATTTGTGGGCTACACTTGTTACCACAATGACACCTGAATACTAAGGCTTGAAATAATTCCCCTCAATCAATCACCACGCCACTCCCCACTCTATAGCGGCCCTTAATTCGCCAAGGCTAACTGTTATTTCATTTGAAGGAAGGTTTAGCTGCAACAGCCCTGTGCCATCCGGGCCGCCGTAATTTTTTATCCATTCAGTAGCGCTGCCAAATTCGTCTGTTGCCAGCACAGTTGTAGCAGCGCCGGGCGTTATTACCGTAAAATTACTTACTGTAGTATAGGCGCTTGCCAGGCCATGTTGTTTACCTGTTGGTGTTATTTGGGCCTGGTAAATACCGCGAATAAAATTTTTACCCGGGTAGCTTAACCCAAATACTGCCGAAGGTAAACTATCATTATACGCATCAACATTCCCGCTGCTGTCGCGCGTATATGCCATAGGGTTCAACCCGAATATCGCGATCTTACCCCCGGCTTCAAGATATTTAAGCGCCAATGGTTTACCCTGCGAGGCATCTTCAATAGCAGCAGGAAACCTGTTATCGGCAAACACAATAACGCTTTTAGTTTTATTGGTTAGTTGGTCATTCATTACCTGTGCCAGTTCTTTTTCATCAACAAGCTTATAACCACAGGCAATAAAATAATTTTTTATAAACTCGTCAACGCCGTTTTGAAAATCTGTGTAATCATCTTTACTGGCGGGGCCTTGCCTGTACACAATTTTTACAGGCTGTTGGGTAACGGTGGCACTCGTCATGCCTGGGTTTGCTTCAAGCGCATACAGTACACCGTTTTCGGCGCCTGTATACACCATCCCGTTTGCAATTATCGGCGTAGAGAACGATTTTGCGCCCATAGGAAACTTCCATTGCTCTATACCTGTTTTACTATTAACTGCGTGCGTATTACCGCTAAAATGTATGTCATTAAAATACAACATATCGCCCGCAACAGTTATTGATGAAAAAACGGCGCTTGGGCATTTAAATCTCCAAAGCTCTTTGCCTGTTTGCAGTTCCCTTGCAACCACTAACAGGTCGCTGCCACAGCCTATGTATGCTACCCCATCTTTTACAGCGGTTGATAATATCCACGGCCCTTTATGGTCGTCCCGCCACTTCTCCTTCCCGGTTGCTAAATCTATGCCATAGGCAATACCATCCCGCCCGCCTGTTACAACAACACCATCAGCAACTGTTGGTGCGCAGAATATAGATGTGCGGTCGTTGTTCTTGCTTTCAAAAGTATTTGATGCACCGTCTGTTTTAAACTGCCACACCATTTTACCGGTGGTTTTGCTAACATCAATAATATACCCCGCATTGTTGCCAAACACTATATTGTCTTCAAAAACCGCCGGTGTTACACGTATGCGTGCGCCGGCATTGTATTTCCATAAAAGTTTGCCGTTGCCTTTGTTAATGGCATACAAGTAGCCATCGCCGCCACCAACGTACAACGTATTATCAACTATTACCGGCGACGACAGGTAGTTGTCCCAGTAATTTTCAGCGCCGAGGTCCTTGTCCATCGTAAACTTCCAAACCTGTTTACCGTTACCCGTTTGCAGGGCGTATATGTTGCCATCACGGCTTGTAAAATATAAGGTTGACTGAGTAACATAAGGTGACGAATAAACGGCGCCCCCGGTTTTAAATTTCCACTGTTCTGCGCCGGTTTGCCCATTAATCGCGCAGAAATATCCATCCCCGCCGCCAAAATACAGCATGCCGCCAAGAGCCGCAGGTATGCCTCTTATAGGGCCACCAGCCTTATAAGTAAATTTTATTCCTTTTATACCGTACACCGGGCTTTCGGCGGTTACCCCTGTTAGCTGGGGATTGTTGCGGTACATGGCAAAACTTTGTGCTGAACAATTATGCTGGGCAATAATTATAACAGCCACCGCAAATAAAAAACGTGAAATTGAAATTCTCATATCTGGTTCTGGTTTATTACAAGCCCTATGTTCAAAAAAAAGGGCTCGTAACAAACTTAGCCGTATTGCCGCCTGGATGGCTTTTCAAAAGCAGTTCAAATGTGTTCAAATTTATCCAGTGGCATAATTAAGCTTATATATTTACGCCAATAATGCAGCGATAGTACGTAGGCATGGCAGATGGTAGCGATGGTAAAATAGCGGTAATTTAGGGTAGGCTGATTACTAAAGCACCCTATTGTGCGGGCGCGTGTTGCTTGCTAAGCATTTCTTCCACCTGCTTTTCTTTTTGTTTCAGGGTAGCCATTATTTTATCCCAGGCGGGACTAAAGTCTTTTTGCACATCAATATCCTGCGACAGGTATATTTGTTTTTGGCTGAAAACATCCTTTATAATATCGGCATCATGCCACTGCCCTATTAGCTCCTGCAGCTTATTGTAGTATGAAAAAAGTGGGTCGTCGTTTTCTGCTTCGTGCTTAACCCAGTTATAGGCATATATACGCTGTTTTATTAGCTTGCGCAGTTCGTGCCAGTCCTGTGTAACTAATTTTCGCCTGCAAAGCTTGGCCACTTTGGCATTAAGTTCAGCATAATACTGCTCCGGCAGTATTTCATTGGTGCTGTGTACAAAATGGCCCACCTGCTCAATAATCTCTTTCAGATCATTCTTATTCGCGTTGCTATTAAGCCTGAAGCGCTGTATCATTACCTCCAGCCGCTCGGGCGGAAAATAGCTTTTTTCAATAGAGGCAAACTGGTTTTTTTGCAGCCATTGCTGCAGTATCTGGTATTCCCTTATTTCACCTGCCTGCTGAAAAATTGCGTGCAAAATATGGGCGGGCTTTTTTACTTTTTGTTTGGGGTATACCTGTTTAAAAAATTTTACCATGCTGCGCAGCTTCTTCATCTCAACCCGCAGGTCGTGCAGCGACACATCATCCCCATTCAGTTCAAAATCGTGCAGATTATTGAACAGGTTCTTTACACGCTGCGCAAAATATTTTTCCAATGGTGTTTGCATTGATCCTCTTTATATTCAAAACTCTTATTCGTGAAACGTGAATCGTCAATCGTGAAAAACTCATCGCAAACCTTGCGTCTTGGCCATTGCAGATTTATTCTTTCCCGTCTACTTTCGCCATTTACAATTAGTAACTTACGTCCCCTTTTTGCAATCTGCAATCTGCAATCTGCAATCTGCAATCTGCAATCTGCAATCTGCAATCTGCAATCTGCAATCTGCAATCTGCAATCTGCAATCTGCAATCACTCTACAGCCCCAAACGTTCTCCTCACCCCTTCCTCAAAGCTCACTGGTTCATAGCCTAACTGTTGCCGGGCTTTGTCAATCTTCAACCCGCTGCGTTTCGCCCTTTTTACCGGCTCCGGAAAAGTTTCACTGGTAACACTTTCTATCAAATCCTCATTTAACCCCAATACTGCTGCTGTTGTAACTGCCATTTTGTAGGGCGAAATAAGATCGCTGCCTGCAAGATGGTAAATACCTGTTTTATGCTGCTTTATAATAGCATCTATTCCTGCACAAATGTCATATACGTACGTTGGGGTGCGTAATTGATCACTTACTACTTTAATGCCTTTATCCTGTTCAAGGCTGTTTTTTACCCAATGCAAAAAGCTTGGGCGTAACCCATCCCAAACATCACCATAAATAAAAACGGGCCTTACAACTGCATAAGGCAGGCCGCTGTTTATAACTAATTGCTCGGCCATAAGCTTGCTTTCGCCATAAAAATTAAGTGGGCCGGTTGCGTCATCTTCACTATGCGGGCCCATTTCCCCAAAAATAAAATCGGTTGACAGGTAAATAAATAGCTTAGAGGGAGTTTGTATTAATTTAAATGCCTGCAATAAATGTGTTGTGGCTTCAACATTATTTTGCAGGCAGTGTGGTTTGTTGTTTTCACATTCATCCGGTTTACTGATGGCCGCCGTGTGAATTATTATGTTTGGCTGTGCGTGTGTTACCGCATCCTGTACGGCTTTGGCATCAGTTAAGTCAGCCGAAATATACATGATTGGTACATCATCAGGTACTCTTCGTTTGCCACGGCTTGTTGCAAAAACGGTGTATTGCCGGGCATTAAGATATTTAATTAAATGCTGGCCCAGGAATCCGTTTGCCCCCGTGACAAGTATATTCATACTGCCAATTTAAGAAGCCCTGTGCAATTTTGAATATTTAATGCAAACTTTACACAATATTAATATTCGTCCGCACCTTCTGCCGCCTCTTCGCCGCCTAATCCTGCTTCGTCAGTCTCGCTTTCTTCTCCATCTTCGCCTGCCTCTCCCTCACTGCCAAAGCCTTCCGCACCTTTAGTAAGGTCATATTTTTCCTCAATATCCACAAATTTGTCACCCAGCATGCTGCGTGTACCGTATTGCTGCGGGCCAATACCTTCGGTTCGGGTGGTTGCCGGGTAAGTTATTTTGCTGCTCTCTTCTTTACTTACATTTATCAGCTCGATCAAAAAAGTCCAGTTCCTGTTAAAATCATACACATACACAAATTTTTGATTGGTATCAAAAATTTCGCTGCCAATAGTGGTATCAGCCATTAATAGCGGCTTTGCTTTATAGGGTTTATCATATATTTCAAAGCTAATTTCACGGCCACGCTGCCAGTTATCATTACTGCGGTAAAAGGTGGCCTGGTGCCTGTTGTCAAACTCGTATGCCTTAAGGATCGAGAAATGCAGATCTTTAAAGTTTTGCGTATGCCTTATCGCCACGTCCCTGTAAACCGCATCATCCTCTTCAAAATAAACACGGAATTTTAAAATTGCCATCCTGCTGTTTTTAGTTGTTCTTTTTTCAATACATCCCGTAAAATCATGCCTGCTTTAGTAATAACCGGGCAATATGCTATGCCAGTAATTTGTAACATGGCAAACCGGTGTTTTTTCATACAAGCAGCCATATTGCATACTAAGCCCCCTTGTTTATTCGCGGGATTTTTAGTAAAAAGCCCGCTAAAATACCAAAATTTATTCTATTGGCGTTAAGTTCAGTTCTGCGGCTTTTTGCAGCATATACCCGTGGGCGGCCTCGTAGCTGTTAGGTATAATACCATCTAAAATAGCTTCCCGTATAGCATCCTTTATCAAACCCACATTTTTTGACGGCGGCAACCCAAAGGTTTGCATAATTATTTCCCCGGTTATGGGTGGTTGCCAGTTACGCAGGCTGTCTTTTGCCTCAACCTCGGCCATGCGCTGCTTAACCAGTTCAAAATTTTGCAGGTAGCGCTTTACCTTTATTTTGTTTTTGCTGGTTATATCCGCCTCGCACAACATCATAAGCGCATCAATATCCTCACCAGCCTCAAACAGCAGCCTGCGCACCGCACTGTCGGTAATATTCTCCTTTGTAAGGCTTATCGGCCGCAAATGCAGTAATACCAGCTTTTGAACCAAACGCATTTTTTCGCTGAGCGGAAGTTTAAGTTTTGTGAAAATTTTTGGCACCATGCGTGCGCCTACTACTTCGTGCCCGTGAAACGTCCACCCATGCCCTTCTTCAAATTTCTTGGTGGGTGGTTTTGCAATATCATGCAGTATGGCCGCCCACCGCAGCCACAAGTCGTTGGTGTGTGCTGAAATATTATCAAGTACCTGCAGTGTATGGTAAAAATTATCTTTATGGCCATGGCCATCAATATACTCAGCGCCATGTAGTGCCATCATTTGGGGGAATATCACCTGCAGCAAGCCACTTTTACTAAGCAGGTCCCAACCTACTGACGGCTTTTCGGCCAGCATTATTTTGTTCAATTCATCTGTCACCCGTTCCTGCGATACGATCTTTATCCGTTCAGCATTCTCCTGTATTGCGGTAAAAGTCTCTGGGGCGATGGTAAATTTCAGTTGCGTGGCAAAACGTATGGCACGCATCATGCGCAGGGGGTCGTCACTAAAAGTCTGCGGGGGCGGCAGCGGTGTTTCAATTATCTTCCGCTCAATATCAGTTACACCATTAAACGGGTCAACCAGCTTGCCAAAATCGGCAGCGTTCAGGCTTATGGCCAGTGCATTAATGGTAAAATCCCTGCGGTTCTGGTCATCTTCCAGTGTGCCTGGTTCCACTTCCGGTTTACGGCTGTCGTAGCGGTAGCTTTCTTTGCGTGCGCCCACAAATTCTATTTCAAGATCCTGCAATTTTATTTGCGCTGTACCAAAATTTTTAAAATATGCAACGGTTGGTTTGGGGTTAAATTGTTCTGCTACTTTATGGGCAAGCTCAATTCCATCGCCTAAACAAACAATATCCGCATCCTTTGTAGGGCGGCCAATAATTTTATCACGCACAAAACCGCCAATAAGGTAGCAGGGCAACTGCAGGTCACCGGCAACCTTACCGATCTTCTTAAAAATAAATAACTCCCTGTCTGTACAAGTAATATCCATTGCGGCAAAGATAGGGCGGGAGGAGGTAATATGGGAATGGTGCAGTGGCAACCCCATTTATGGAAATATCAAAACTTTTATGGGTTGTCATATCGACTTTAAAATTGAAAAAACAATCCCCTCCATCGTCAACTAAAACACGTTGTTTTTTCCAATAAGTAAATTCCTGACTATCCTCAAGACAAAAACAATTTACCCAAGCTGTCTTATTGCCATTACTATCAATAAAGCATGCAATTTGCCTTTTATAATATCCTAAAATCCGGGTTAAGACATTTTGTTGGTTGACTGCTTGTTTGGTATAAGTGCTGGTTCTACCAATTGATTGATTAATTATTACCAACGCCATTAATGAGTCGATGATACGCAAATCATTGTTATTTATTTCTGCGTCTTTGTGCGAGTTAAATACTGCATGTTCAATTGAGTCAAGAGGTAATATTACAGTGTTAGCCGTATCAAAAACTGGTATAATCGGGGTGCTATTTTTTAGAGGTACAGTGTAATTATTGCATGCATAAAAAAAGCAAGTCATCAACAGCAATCTAAATGCATTTTTCATTGCATTAAAGTACATTCTATTTATTGTTAATGCCAATAATTATTTTGCAGCCTTACTCAAACTCCAGCTCATTGCTAAAAAATTCCCAATCAAATAACAGGAATGGGGAAATACGTTTCCGGATGTTTTTTATATTTAATTCATTTGCCAGCACCGGGGTGGCTTTACTGGTGGCCTTAGTGGTTTTACCGCCCCCAAATTTTCTGGCCAGCTTAAGAAAGCTGCGGAGTTTATGCTGTGGTATATTGATGGTTATTTTTGCCATAGGTTTTTCGTGTCACATATTTAAGCATTGTTTTTAACAAAACAAATTAAAATATAGCGGCATGGCGGCATCGGCAAAAAAATGGCCCAGCAACTAATTTAAAATGAATTAGTTAAGACCAAAATGGCTTAAATCTTAATTTTTTTGCTATAAAAATATATTCGGGCGGAAGTTAAGCATGTCAATAAGTTGTTTTGCCTTGTAACCACGTTTTTCGTGCAATAAAATTTATGTAACTCTTTGAAACTTAAATATTTTTAATTAATATCGTAATAAATTTAGCCACCCCTTAATCAACAAACATGAAAGCCCTTTTAAAAACGCTTTTATTGTGCCTCGTTTGCTTTTATGCGAAAGCCCAAATAGTAATTAAAAATGTAACAATTGATAACGCTGCTGCCCTTAACCCCGTTCAGATATTTTTTATCGTAAAGAGCCTTGACTCTGTACAGCTCACTCTTTCAAAAAATGATTATGATGCCAGCCACACTTATCAAAACATATTGTGGCTAAACCTTAATACAACCGCCAATATTGATACTTTGGTGGGTAATATCACCTCAACCCTTTACCAATATGATTATTCCAGTACAGATATTAATTGTGGCACCGCCGGCACAACACCAGCCTGCGTATTGCAAACAGCAGCCCCCACAGCTGCAGCCTATACTAACTATGCACTTGCTACAAAAACCTTTTTAAAAAATAAGTTACTCGATATTAAAAACCAACTTTTAACTGCGTCTGTGCAGGACGGCGCACTGAGGATAAATACGCCCAACCGGGCATCGCAGCTTATTTTTCATTATTCTTTAAGTAAGCGCGGCGACGGGCAAATTATGTTCTCGCTTATTGAGAATGCTACCATGAACGGCAATAGCTCAACGCCGGGTTTAAACAGTTTTGGTCCTTTGTTTGCTGAAGACGCAGTACAAATTGGCAACCAGGTTTATAATGTTTTGTTGTCAGCAAAAGGGTCGGCAGTTTTAAACGATTCCAGGGATTTTTATGATATAAATGTTTCAACCCTAAATGATATAGCCCTGCAGGTAAAAAAAATAAAAGGCACCTATATAGACTTTACCGGTGGCGACCGGCATGGCTATATAAAAGTTAATACCACAATACCCTTATATGAAGACACAAAAGATGCCATAATTGATTTTGAAAATGTGAAAGAATTTATTATTCAAACCAATGATGCAGGTGATGTTGCGCTGTTAAAAAACTATCCATTTTACCCAAGCCGCTGGAAGTTTGTGCCCGATGACGTCAATATTAATCCTAAAAAAGGTAAATTCTTTTTACGCAAAGATGTGTTTTCTGACGAAATTTCCACTGCTCATACAGCAACGACTGTTGATTTATTAACGGATAAAATAGGCAAGAGATCACTTATAAAGGAGGGGAACAAACAAATTGGGACCATTGCTGTTGACAGCGTTGACATACAAATTACGGATGGAGAAATTTATTCTTTTTCATTCTGGATAAAAAACGGGGTGAATAACACAGCGATCGACCGCTATCAATATTATAATGTAAGATACAGGATGAAAGAACTTTCAAAATCGTATTACAAGTTTTATGCATTAGATAATTATCTTATTTTAGGCCAAGATAAAAACAATCCTTACTGGTCACATGAGGAATTTTTAATCCACCCTGCAGATCTTATTTTCTTTGACCATCCTGACCAGTTGAGCAATAAAATATGGACATCTATTGATACCGTTTACCGTTTCAGGACAACGAATAATCAGTTAGGTGTAGCACAGCAATTAAAAGAAAAAGGGCTTATGTCGATTGTAACGCTTGACCTATTTGGGGACTTAACCGGCTTTTTAAGCGAAGGAAAGCCAAATGGCCTTTTACAAAGCGAATTGAAATTTAGAACTTTCTTAGTAAGGCAACCCTTTAGGAGTAAATTTCAACAGCGTAGCCGGTTTTATTGGCTTAACTCAATTGATGTGCGTGCAAGGGCTTCTAAAATTGATAACAAGAATAAATTCTTGCCCCTCTTGTCCGACATTAAAACCAATACAGATGGCACGAAAGATACCACGAAGTATGCGCACACCTCAAATTTATATTCGTACCAAAATTTTGTAATTGATGCCAAGCTAACATTATTTAACTGGGATTTTGGCGCCATTCAATGGCTGGGTTATGCAAAGGCTGGGTTGTTGATCTCCAATTTCCAGGACACTATATACAGCGCATCAGTAACCACAGACCAATCAAACGGTAATACTAATACTACAACAAGTATTGATAAAAAGCCATTGGCATATGGCTTTACCTCATTGCAATACAGCTATGGCACAACTTTGCGGTTTTTAAGGACACACGACATAAATATTGATTTTGATTTTGAGGCGCTATGCATTAAACCGACAAAACAATCAGTACAGCTTTCACAGGCCGAATATAATCCTGATGTGCCGGCCAAAAACAAATACGTAGCGATTGACAAAAACCGTGCATGGCTGTGGCATCCAAAATTAGCGTTAACATTTAACGTAGACGCTGCCCGCACAAGAAGGGTAATAGCAACTGCCGAGTATATAACCGAAGTTAAACAGCCCGGCAATAATAATTTCTTTTTACAAATAGGCTATTCGGCAGATTTAAACAGGTTTCTTAACTTAAACAAGCCGGCAGGCAGCAATTAGTTGTCGACTTGGACTATGCATTACGGCCGAAGCACCACCACTTCCCCCCTTTTCCAGGCAATAATTGATGATGGGCGCGCAGCGTCTGTTTCATCCTGCCTCCACTTAACCACGTAATCTGTACCAGCCTTAATTTCGCCGGCAATATCAGCAAATATTTCCGGAGAAGGTGCACCGCTTATATTTGCTGACGTGCTTACAATGGGTTTGCGGAAACGTTTTATTAAATGCCTGCAAAATTCGTCGTTGCAAATACGCATAGCCACCGATCCATCGTCTGCAAGCACATTATCTGCAAGGCCCAGGGCATTGTCATAAATTACAGTAGTTGGTTTTGTAGTTTGCAGCAAGTAATCAAATACTGCCAGGTCTGGCGCCGCTACATATTGCAGCACTTCTCTTTCCGATGATACCAGCACAACAAAGCTTTTACTTTCCGGCCGGTGTTTTAACGTAATTATTTTTTCTACTGCTTCAACGTTGGTAGCGTCACACCCTATCCCCCAAATAGTGTCGGTGGGGTATAATATTATGCCGCCGTTTTGTAAAACAGCCAGGCATTGTTCAATATCGTTTGTAAAATCACCCATGCCCTGCTATTTTTTTATAAACATCCACTACACTTTGCGCACATTTTTGCGGCGTGAATAACTGTGCGTGCTGCCAGCCTTTTTCAATCATCTCACTTCGCAAACTATCATCAGTTGCAACCTGTAACATTGCATCTGCCATTTGTTGTTCATCCTGCGGATCAACATATCTCGCACCAGGCCCACCCGCCTCGGGCAAACATGATACATTGCTTGTTATTACCGGTATGCGGCTGCATAATGCTTCAAGCACGGGTATGCCAAAGCCCTCAAAAACAGAAGGGTATATCATGCATTCAGCCTGTTGATAAATAGCAGGAAAATCCACCGCTGACTGATATGATGGAAGTTGCTTTATCTTTTCATCCTCTGATAGAAAAAATACCATCTTCTCTAACCCGTTTTCCTTTATATATGCTTTCACTTTTTGCATGTAGGTTGAACCTTCGCCAATAACAACCAGCGACATGTTAAGCTTTGTTTTTAGAAATTGCAGCGCCTTGCAAATAATGATCAAGTTCTTTCTTTCTATTACGGAGCCGACATATAAAAAATATCTATCGGGCAATCCATATAACTCTTTGATCCTTTGTTTTTCCCCAGGCGGCACAACCTCACTGAATGCAGGGTTGCAGCTTTGATAACAAATATCAATTTTACGGGAAGGTATTTTATAGAAATATATAATGTCGTCTTTAGTTTGCTTGCTTATAGCAATGATCCTGTCAGCATGGTTGCATGCATAACGGAATTTTTCCCTGTATATCTGCACGTCAATGGGGTTATATTGCTGCGGGTATCTTTCAAAAATAAGATCATGTATTGTAACTACAGATCGTATAGAAGATCGCTGAATACCTACGGGTATTTCATGACTAAGGCCGTGGTACATGTCAATATTCAAATACCTTAAATCATTCACCACCCATTTGCTGCGCCAGGCAGATTTAAACAATGTTGACGGAAAGCTGTGCGGCGTAATTACATGCACATTTTGCATGGCCTGCACATTAAACCTGCCTGTTTGTTTTGGGGTGCATAAAAAATATTCGTGCGTAGGGAAATATTCTGCAAGCGACGTTATAAGCGTGCGGCTGTAATGGCCCAGCCCTGTTCCGTTTGTAAATGCCCGTTTAGCGTCAAATGCAATGTTCATTGCTGCAAAAATGCAAAATTATTTCGCGCAAATACGCAAAGTCGCAAATAGTTTATAATGTATAAATTTTACAAGCGAAGGAAAGACGGTAAAAGAGCGGCTTTATATGCAAAACTTACCTGCTTAGCAAATCAGCGTACAGCTCATAATTCTCTTCATCAAAACAAACAAACACTACTTCTTCGATACCGTTGTTTGCGTCAAGAAAAAGGGTAACCTGTTCAACAGCAATACCCGAAGCTTTCTCTTTTGGAAAGCGGTAAATACCGGTACTTATATTTGGAAATGCAATGGTGGGTATGCTATTGTTTACTGCAATTTTCAATGAGTTGTTGTAACAATCAGAAAGTTTTTGTTCCTCGTTATATTTACCCCCATTCCAAACCGGCCCCACGGTATGAATAACATATTTTGCCGGTAGCCTGCCACCGGTTGTTATTACTGCCTCGCCCGTTGCGCAACCACCTTGCCTTGCAACAATTTTTCTGCATTCTTCTAAAATAGCAGGACCTCCTGCCCTATGTATGGCTCCATCTACCCCACCGCCGCCCATCAGCGATGAGTTAGCGGCATTAACAACCGCATCAACCTGTTGTTTGGTAATATCGCCCTTTATAAGTTTTATTTTGGCATGTGCTTTCATGGTTACCATTTGCTGCTTTTACACCTGGGTGGCTAAATAGGCTTTTATATTATCACCGGCATCTATTATGCCAAACAGGTGTGCTGCAACCATATCAGCAAATCCAAACAGCTTTGTTAAATCTCTGCCCCACAGCATTTCGTCAGCCAGTACTTCATATACCAGCGCCAGTGTTTCTTTACGCTCATAATGCCTGTGTATCAGTGCGGCCTTGTCATCGTTTATTATATACGGTTTTCCACAGGCATGGACAACATACTGCCCTAATTCATTCACCTCGCTGTGCATAAAACGTATGTATGCCGCAAAACCCAAAGCCATGAGTTTTGGTGGTGAGTTGTGCTTTGAATAATGGTTTAATATATTCGGCACATTACGCATCAGCATTTTTGATGAATACTGCAGTGTTATACTTAGCCATTTATGTTCCAGGAAAGGATTACGAAAACGGTCGAGCACTTCGTGTGCATACAGTTTTGCTTCAGCCAAAAAAATATTCACATCGTCAGTAACAGCAGGGGCAATTTCATTCATCATCAGATCATGAATGTATTTGTAAAATATTTCATCCTGCATCGCCTGTTTTACTGTGTCAAACCCGCACAACACCCCTATTGAGCAAGACAATGTATGGGGACCGTTTAGCAGGCGCAGTTTCAGCTCGCGAAACTTTGTTATATCATGTGCAAGCACCACTCCTTTATCACCCGTACTAAATGAAAGGGTGTTGAGCACTTTTTCCTTGGCGCTCTCAATCGCCCACAGGCAATATACTTCGCTCATCAGCAACAACTCGTCAGTAAATCCACATTTGGTTTCAACAGCCTGTTTTTCTCCAGCAGCAGGCTTACCTGGCACTATCCTGTCAACCAGCGAATTGCAGAAATAATTATGGCATTCTATCCATTCAATAAAGTCTTCACTTAAATTATTAAACCGTGCCAGCGCAATTACAATTTCCTTAAGTTTATCAGCATTGTTTACAATAAGCTCAGTGGGTATAATAACCATGCCGCTATCTTCACTGCCCGTAAAGGCCTTATATCTCTCAAACAAAAAAGCAAGCAGTTTACCAGGGAACGATTTTGGTGGTGTTGCTTTTACATCATCCTCTATAAACGTTATACCTACCTCAGTTGTGTTTGATATAATTATCTGCATTTGAGGGTTGGCCGCACATTGCAAAATATCAGTCCATTGTTGCCTGGCAGACAGCACCCTGCTTATCGAAGCATTTACAATTGTTTCATCAATAGTTTTTCCATGTTCAATACCCCTAACCAGGTGCGTGTACAAGCCGTCCTGCTGTTCAAACGCATCTGCATCACCATCGGTTGACTTAACTACAACAATTCTTCCATTAAAAACATTTTGCTTATTGGCTTTGTCAATAAAATAATCGCACAAGCCGCGCAATAACACACCTGTACCAAACTGCAATACTTTTTCAGGTAATTGAAAAATGGCTTCGCTGTTGGGAATATAATTGTGAAGAAGAGGATTTTGTTTGGATAATTGCATGGCGAATAAATATAAGGCGAAGATAATAAGAAATGAATGCAACGTTATTTACGGGTATCACCCCACTTCTACCATTGCTTTAATAACGCCGTTTGCTGGGTTTAGCCACCCCTCAAATTCATCTTTTACCTGGCTGAATTTTGTGCGGTGGGTAATATAAGTCGATGGTTTTATCAAACCTTCTTTCATGCATTGCATAACAAAAGCAAAATCAGCTTTGGTGGCATTACGGCTGCTCATAAGCGTAGCCTCGCGCTTATGAAACTCCGGATGGCTAAAACTCAATTCTTGCTTTTGCAAACCCACCAACACATACCTGCCGCCATGCGCCAAATAACTAAATGCAGTTATCATAGCACCCCTGTTGCCAGTAGCGTCAATAACAACTGTTGGCATATCGGCGTTTGTTATTTCCTTCAATTCCCTGTATATCTCCTCTACCGATGCATCAATGGTGTATTGCACATGCAGGTGCTGCTCGCAAAAAGCAAGCCTGTTGGCATTTACATCGGCTGCAATTACCCGTGCCCCGGCAATGCGGGCAAATTCCATCAGCCCCAGCCCTATTGGGCCTGCACCAATAACCAGTACAAATTCCCCTGTCTGCACATTAGCCCTGCGTATACCATGTGCACCAATCGCCAGGGGCTCAACTAATGCAAGCTCGTCATAACTTAAGCCATTGCCATGAATAACATAGTGCGCAGGAACAGAAAAATATTCGGCCATACCACCATCAGTATGCACCCCGCAAACCTGGATATTAACACAGCAATTAGGCTTGCCGTTTCTGCAGGCAATACAGGTGCCGCAGCTAAAATAAGGAAGCACGGTTACGGCCTCCCCTGTTAAAAATCCTTCGCAGCCATTCGCATCGGCAACTTCCGCGGCAAGTTCATGCCCCAAAATACGCGGGTAATTAAAATAGGGCTGCGTTCCTTCATACGCGTGCAGGTCGGTGCCGCAAATACCAACACGTTTTATTTTTAATAAAACATTGCCGGTTTTAACAACGGGCATCTCAACATCTTTATATTCAAATTGCCCGGGTTGTATGCAAATTAATTGGTTCATTCTATTCTTTAAAAGTACCCAATATTCACGCTGCATTAAAGCTCTTTGGTCTTACCTGAATATTGGGTGTTGTCCCGCCGGGGCGGGATTGATTATTGAGTATTTATATATGCCTTTTATTTTTTCATCCATACCCTGTACGCTACCGCATATTCCGATGGGTATTGTTTAGCTGCCTGTATAACCAGGCCATCATTGGTTTGCTTCCATTGTACTGCTTCAGCACTGCCTACCATCTCAACTTTAGCCACCGCTCCATTATTGGCTGATGAGGCCAAACTCTTAACAGTAACAGCACTGGTTGGTATATCAAGCAGAATGGCATAAAGCGTATCGCCTTTGGTGGTAAACCTTACATCCTGCGGTGTAAATGGTTTTAGCTGCTTGTCAACAAAACTGCCTGCTGCAACTTCTGTAGGGCCTTCACCGTACATCTTCCATGGCCGTGTTCCATAAATTGCTTCGCCATTTACTTTTAACCACCTGCCAATTGATAATAAAAGTTTCTGCTGTTCTTCGGCAATGGTACCATCGCTTTTTGGGCCTATATTCAGCAATAAGTTACCATTCTTGCTTACAATATCAACAAGATTTGTTACAAGATATTTTGGAGATTTATATTCATCATCCGGAATATATCCCCAGCTTTTAAATCCTACCGCATCATCAGTTTGCCAGGCCAGGTCTCTAATACCTTTCAGCTTGCCGCGCTCAATATCAAGCACTGCGGCCTTTTCAGGAAAGCTGATATTTTTATAATTTATAACTACGCCTTTGTTCCATTCCAGCCCTTTATTATAATAATATGCTGCGAAAGATTTTCGGTATGGATCCATTGCGGGCTGCTCGATCCACCAGTCAAACCAAAACAATTGAGGTTGGTATTTATTAACCAGTTCTGTACAACGAAGTAACCAGTCGTTCATATATTCCGGCGATGGTGTTTCATTCTCTTCCCTTGCCGGGCCGTAAAAATCAGCATACTTTGGGTCGTTTACATCACTGTCAAATTTTCGCCCCCCATTCATAAACCACCAATGCTCAATACGGTGCGATGATAAGCCAAATACCATATTATGTTTTTTTATCGCCGCAGACAGTTCCCCAATTATGTCCCTCTTGGGCCCCATTTCAGCCGCATTCCATTTACTTAAGGCTGTTTTATACATAGCAAACCCATCGTGGTGCTCGGCCACTGGTACAACATACTTTGCTCCTGACTTTTCAAACAAATCAGCCCATTGGTCCGGGTCAAATTTCTCTGCTTTAAACATTGGTATAAAGTCCTTATATCCAAATTGGTTTTGCGCACCGTAAGTAGCAACATGGTGTTTAAATTCATCGCTGCCCTGTAAATACATTTGGCGCGGGTACCATTCGCTGCTAAAAGCTGGCACAGAATACACACCCCAGTGTATAAAAATGCCAAATTTTGCATCCCTGAACCATTCAGGCGTTTGGTAGGTCTCTAATGATTGCCATGTTGCCTGGTACCTGTTTTGCGACTGAATACGCGTAACCATCATACCGCAAAAAATAATCGTTAATAAGCAAGCCGTTAGTTTTTTCATGTGCTGATATTAAGTATGGCCAATACTGCCCTTTAAGATTGGGGCATAAATATGTTATCACAATATACGAACAGAACAATTACCGGTTAACTTAACCTGTTACAAAAAAGAATGGCGCCCTCATTTAGAAAGGCGCCATATATAACCGGTAGTCTTGCCAATATCATGCAGCCGTAACAAATTGAGTTGCTGCTGTAAAATTTTCCATGCATTCAAGTGCCGCGGTCTTAGCAACCACAAAGTCATCCTTAACTGCAGTATTGCTCCTGCTTTTTTCTTTTATATTGGTGTGAATATTTTCCAGTTTTTTGTGGTTCTGTAACAATTTAAAGGCATATTGGGTACCTGCCCCTGCCTTTCTATATTCTGCGGCCCATAAGGCAAGCACATTCATCAATAGGTATCTTAATAATACCATGTCTGTATTGTCTTT
Source organism: Bacteroidota bacterium (assembly GCA_013285915.1). Lineage (GTDB taxonomy): Bacteria > Bacteroidota > Bacteroidia > Chitinophagales > Chitinophagaceae > JABDFW01. The sequence goes on along the minus strand of JABDGS010000005.1, from coordinate 8,507 downwards.
ATAACTTATTGCTGCTAATTCGTATTTTAATGTCCCGCTATTCATATACATCTTTTGTATACACGATTCAAAAAGCCTACCAACTTAATTATAAGCCTGCAAAAATGCCGGTGGGGGGATTTTTTTCCCCATTTGTGAAAATTTTTATAAATGGTAAAGGCTGCTTAGCTGCACTTATTATCTTTGATCTGATTTTAACCCAAACGCCTTAAGAACATGACACAACCAAAATTTCCAATCAAATCATTTTTATTCCGTTCATTTATATCTGTATTGCTGCTAATTGCGGTATTGTTAAGTATTTACGCGTGCGCCAGGCTGCAATAATACCGTAAACGCCATCTTTGTATTTTTCGTTCTTTTGGGTTGCATAACCCCGGGGGAAATTGCAGCGGCGGCCTTAAAGTACCTGCCCTTTAAATAACCGTGGTGGCAGTGTTTCTTTTATTTTTTGAACATCTGTTAATTATCTTTTAATGCAGGGTAAAGGGTATACAGCGGGGTAATATCATCATCCTTAAACTTAGGGTTTTGCTTATATTTGGTAATAACGGCTTTGGCCTTGTCGTACTGGCTGCTATCAGCATAACTGGCTGCCAGTTGCTGCATATTGTTTTTAATATAGGGGTCGTAAGCAAAACATTTCTCATAGCTGGCCCGGCTTTCAGCTGCCTGCCCCATTTCTTTATAAATATTACCCCTGTAAAGATCAAGTAATGGATCGCCTTTTACAATTGAGTCCAGTTTGTTTATGGCAAACATTGCTTTATCAAACTCTTTATTTAAATAGTACACGTCAAGCATCAGCAAATAAGTATTGGGGTCATTTGGGTACAAGGCTGCAAAACCTTCCAGGGCATGTTTATAATCATCATCGCTTATATGTTTGCTTGCATCGATAAACAACAGTTGCAGCGATTTATTTTTTTGCACCTTGCTGTCAAGAGTCTTAAACAAGTTTATTTCAGCCGTGTAATCGGCTTTCTTTTTATAATCGGCAATTTTTACAATAGCCTGCGCCTCATCTGAACCATTTGAGGCATCTTTTCCATCGGTTACAGATATTAAATTAGCAAGCGTTTTACTTATTTCTTCTCCTGATAAATAAGTATACAGGTCGTCAGCTTTAACACTGCCATTAACTTTTATAAGCGTATAGTCGTGGTAGTTAAGGCCGCCTTCGCCAAACATCCTGAACAGCATGTGCTTTCTGCCGCTGTCATCATATATTCTTATCATTTTATAGCTGCCGTCTTTTGCCGCACCTATTATTTGGTCACCAAACTCATTTAAGACAGTGGTGCTTACCACTTCATTTACCTGCGCGCTGCTTAAATTGGGGCCTTGGTTTTGTATGTTTTTCTTTAGCCCATCCCGGTCGAAAATATTATACAGCACCTGTGGATTTTCGTTTCGAACGCTCTTTTCCAGTTGCATAGCAAGTTCTTTGGCGTCTGCATCAGTAACAGGCTCGGTACGCCTGCACGACGGTAAAATAATTATAAGCAGCAATACAAATACCCAGCAGAAATAATGTTTGATCATAAATTTAGGTTGAAAAATGAGCAAACAAGATAGGCATTCTGTATTAGCAATAAATACCCTCTTCCCCTTATCTTTTAAAGAACTATTAAAAATAAATTTTGCGTAACCGATCGATTACGCATATATTTGTAACTGATTAGTTACACATTTAATATTTTACATGAGACGTGATGTTTTCCAGGCCATTGCAGACCCAACAAGAAGAGAAATAATAAACATTATTGCAAAGCATACATTGACCCTTAATGCAGTTGCTGATAACTTTGATATTAGCAGGCCGGCCATATCAAAACATATTAAAATACTTACCGAGTGCGGCCTTATTATAATTAAACAACAGGGCAGGGAAAGATATTGCGAGGCCAATCTTTCATCGCTGGGACAGGTATCTGCCTGGATTGACGAGTACCGCATTTTCTGGACAAAAAAGCTTGATGCATTGGGTGCATTTCTTGATAAAGAAAATGTGGAATTAAAAACAGCTCCAAAAAAATCAACAACATCATTATCAACCAAAAAAATAAAAAGAAAATGACCAACGAACCATTTGTAATTGAGCGTGTGTATAACGCGCCGGTTGAAAGGGTATGGAAAGCCATAACCGATAAAAATGATATGAAGCAGTGGTATTTTGACCTGTCTGACTTTAGGCCGGAAGTGGGGTTTGAATTTACCTTTGAAGGCAGAAATGAGGAGCGGTGTTATGTGCACCTGTGTAAAATAACTGAAGTTGTGCCCGCGAAAAAACTTACCTATAGTTGGAAATACGAAGGTTATGAGGGCAACTCATTCGTAACTTTTGAACTTTATCCTGAAGGCACGGGCACCAGGCTAAAGCTTACCCACGCCGGGTTGGAAACTTTTCCTGCAATTGCAGATTTTGCAAAGCAAAATTTTGTATTTGGCTGGACATCGCTTATTGGCGAGATGCTGCCAAAGTTTTTGGACAAAGAAGTTACAGTTGCTTAACATGTTTTCAACAAACCAAACAATAAAAATATGAAGATCATTTTAACAAGTGTAATGGTTGACGACCAGGATAAGGCACTTAAATTTTATACAGAAGTTTTAGGATTTGTAAAGAAGAATGATATACCAATGGGTAAGTATAAGTGGCTTACGGTTGTATCGCCTGAGGGTGGTGAAGTAGAGTTGCTGCTTGAGCCAATGGGTTTTGAGCCGGCAAAAGTTTTCCAAAAGCAATTATTTGATGCAGGCATATCTGCAACAACATTTGGAATTGCTGATGTACAAAAAGAATATGAAAGGCTTTTAAACCTGGGTGTGGTATTTAAAATGAAGCCAACGCCCATGGGGCCTGTAACCGTGGCATCTTTTGAAGATACCTGTGGTAATATTATTGCAATGGTGCAACGCAACTAACTAAAATATAGTTTTAAAAATATGGCACGTATATAAAAAGCCCGGAGCTCGCCTTAAATAAAGGGTGCCACCCGGGTTTTTTTATATTTTAATTAACTGCCTTTATGGCCTGCCCATAATCATAGTCGCCGGTAATGGCTTTGGCAGACAGCATGTAAGCTGCTTTTATCTTGTCGCTTTTAGGCATGTGCTTTGCAATTTCAATCATCGCGTCACTTTTGTCATGGTCGCCCCCGAGTTTTTCTGTTTCCTTTATAAGGTTAACCCAGTCGTCGTCAGATGCAATTCTACATACAGCTAATTGTTTTAATACCTCACCTTTTTCGTAATCTCCGCCTATGTTTCCGGCAACATCTAAAAATTTTGTATACCCGCTCCCTGTAGGTACTCCGTGCTCAAGCATTGCTTTTAAAACATTCGCTCTCTCGTAATCAGAACCTATATTTTCTGTAGCCATTAAAAAGCTAACTGTGTTGCTTTCAGATGGTATGCCATGGCTTATAAGCTGCTTTAATACGTTGGCCTTATTATAATCTGAGCCAATATTACCGGTTATGGTTAACACCTTTGCGTATTGTATTGCAGTAAGCGGCTGATCAACAATTAATTTAAGCGTATTTTCTTTCTCATAATCGCTGCCCAGGGTATTTACCGCGTCAAGATAAGCATCAGTTGTTTGTTCGTTGTCAAGATACCTGGCCGATATTTTTTGCAAAAGCCTGCTTTTATCATAGTCGCTGGTTAAGTCTCCTATTTTTCTTGCCACAGTTGTCATTTCCATGTCGTTAATGGTTGTATTGGTAACAAGGTATTCCAGGTACTGGCCTTTTACCCAGTCATTTCTTAACTCGTCTACTGCCGATAATACGCCTGCACTGCCGCTGGCTTTATAAATACGTGCCACCCGATTTTTAGCGTCATAGCCAACATTTATCATTTCCTTAATGGCATGCGCCAAAATCTTTTTTTCTTCAGCATCCAGGCCTGTTTTTGGATCGCCGCCGTTAATAGTATAAACTATCTCACCTCCGGCATTTGTTACAGCTTTAAACTTGGTTCCATTTCGCCTGTATTTTATATAGCCATCGTCCGAAATAGTTTTGATGGCAGTTTCATCATCAGTAAAAGTTATTTCCCCTCTTGTTTCAAGCCTTAGTGTGCCGGTTTCATCACTAATATTCATTACAGTATGTCCGTCATCGTTTGAGAAGGAATAATTAAAATCATCGCAGGAGCAAAAGCTTAACACAGCTACAATTACTCCTGCTGCAAGTATATTTTTCATAATAAAATGAGATTTTGGTGGTATGATGCACCAAAAATAAATATATTTTCAATACTATGCAAAGCATATTACTAAATTTAGTTTGGTAATATGGAATACAAATTAGTGATTGCTTATAATAACACTTTGATAATCATATAATTATATTATCTTTTAAGATCATCACCTTAAAAGCGCTTAGGATGAACGGTAATTAAACAAGCATAAACGGCAAAATATGGTTTGATCTTTCAACCCCACCTCACTAAACCCTCTTCCATTATTGTATATACTTTTTCTTTTAGCAGGTGTATTTGCTTCATTGAATAACCGTCAACGGGTATTTCGGTTAAATATACTGTGCGGCAAATGCCGGGCTTAAGCTGCCAGATGTTTTTGTAGTGCATCAGTTTGTGGGTGTCAACAAAAAGTATTGGCTTAATTGGGGTTTGGGTTTCAATGGCAATGCGAAATGCGCCATCGTAAAAATCCTTTAACGGCTTACCGGTTTCATTAAATGTACCCTCAGGAAAAATAAAAATTGAAATGCCCCTGCGCAGTGCAGCCTTTAGCCCGCGAACACTTTTGGCCCTGAGTTCTGCGCTGCTCCTGTCTACAAGCACCACAACCATGCGGTATATTAACCCAAACACCGGGTACTTTACCATTTCAATTTTTCCAAGTATTCTAACAGGTTGGTGAATGCAGCGGATGATGCACGGAATATCCATATAAGATATATGGTTGGCAACAAAAATATATTGCAACTTTCTGTCGTGAGGTGCTTCGTATATTTCTTTATGCCGTATACCCACCAAAAAATACCAGGCCCCTGCCCACCATTTACAGGCTATGTATACCAGGTTGCCGCCCCTTATTTTACCAAACAAGGCAAATATTAACGCAAACACCAGTACTATAAGCATAAGTGCTACAAACCAAAACAATGCGTATATGCAATATATTACCTGTAATATGCGCAGTAGTTTTTTCATTGTCGGGCAGCTAAGATAGCCAACGCGAAATAAATAATGATGTATAATGCCGAATAAAAACGCCCAATGAAAAAAAGGCTATTTGTAAACATCTTTGTTATGGTCAATTACTTCATTTTACTCAGTCCATTTTATTTACTTACTGTTAAACTTATCTTCACACAAAAAGTCATACAGCGGTTATGGAGAAATATAAGTTATATTTTATTATCCTCGCCTGTGCTTTTTGCGCAGCTAACATTACCAACGCGCAGGATTTTTCAAAAATAGATAGCTGGCTGAAAGATAATACCAGCGCCATGGGCGGACGATCAGTGCTGATGATATACAAAGACGGCAAGATAATTTATACCAATGCGGTTAACGACATGAGTATGCGGCAAAAAATGGTTGGTAAAATGATAGCCAAACGTATGAAACGCGATGGCGCCACAGATGATTATAATACCACAACCCGCGCAAGTATTGCCAGTTGCAGTAAATGGCTTAGCGCAGCATTGGTTATGACATTTGTTGATGAAGGAAAACTGCGCCTGGATGATACCGTTGGTAAGTTTTTACCGGTGCTTACCAGGTATGGTAAGGGCAATATTACTATAAGCGAATGCCTCTCGCACAGGACCGGTATAAAGGAACCGCCATTAAAAGAAAGCCTTGCTGAAATGAGGAACATAAACAGCATGGATGAGGCAATAGAAAAAATTGCAAAAATGCCCATGGAGGGAGAACCTGGCAAGATATTTCACTACAGCAATGCGGGTTTGCAAATTGCGGGCGCCGTTATTGAGAAAATTAGTGGTGAGAGTTTTGAAACACTTTTTCACGAACGCATTGCATTGCCATTAGGGATGGTTAATACTGATTTTGGTATGGGCAAGTTTGCGCTGCCCGCGGGTGGCGCTATAAGCACGCCGGAGGATTATATGCGGTTTTTAGAGATGATACTGCATAAAGGCATGTACAAAGGGCGAAGAATTTTGAGCGACACAAGCATTGCGCAAATGGAAGTTGACCGTATTACACCTGATGTAAAAATTGCCTACTCCCCCGCCGAAGCCGGTAACATTGGTTATGGCTATGGCGAATGGGTTTGGGATAGCAGTTCAGTGGGTAATTTATCAAAAGCGGTTACCAGCCCCGGTTTGTTTGGCTCTTTTCCGTGGGTGGATAATGAAAAACATTATTGTGCTTTTCTAATGACTTTTTACTTAAAGTCTGATGGCCGCAATGCGCGGTATAAAGCATTAAAGGCTCTGGTAGATGAAGCGGTACAATAACTTTTATTTTTTCAATCTGGCAAAACGTTTTAATATTATAACATTAAAACCTGCCTGCCATGAGACAATTTACCGTATGTATATTTTTTGTTACAACATTCTTTATAATAAGCTGCAATAACAGCCCATCCGGGAATGACATAACCACTACTGCTTCAAAAGATTCCATTGTAAGAAGGATTGAGATACTTGATACATCCGCATTAAACTTAATTGATTCAACTACCCCGGTTGAAATACTTGCTCAAGGTTACAAATGGAGTGAAGGGCCGGTTTATATAAAAGACAGCAATTACCTGCTCTTTAGCGATATACCCAATAACAGCATTTTTAAATGGAAAGAAGGCTACGGCGCAACTTTATATTTAAAACCATCCGGTAATACAGGAGACCGGAAAGTTGAGAAGGAGCCCGGCTCCAATGGGTTATTACTTAATGCAAAAGGACAATTGGTTTTATGCCAGCATGGCGACAGGCGGATGGCATTGATGGATGCGCCGCTTGGCAACCCTTCACCAAAATTTATTACGCTGGCAGGCGGTTACCAGGGCAAAAAATTAAATAGCCCTAATGATGGTGTTTACACCTCAAACGGCGATTTATATTTTACTGACCCGCCTTACGGCCTTGATAAAAGGCTTGATGATACAGCAAAGCAATTACCTTTCCAGGGTGTGTACCGTTTAAAATCAAATGGCCAGTTGGATTTGATCATAAAAGATCTGAAGTTTCCCAACGGTATTGCATTATCTCCTGATGAAAAAACACTGTATATTTCAAACTCTGATTCAACAAATATGTTGTGGATGAAATATGCGCTTGACGACAAAGGGCTTATAAAAAGCAGTAGCGTATTTTTTGAAGCAAAAGAATATAACAACACTGATGCTGGCAACCCTGATGGAATGAAGGTTAATAAACAGGGATATATTTTTGCGGCAGGGCCAAAAGGTATTTGGTTGTTTAGCCCTGCCGGTAAGGTGCTTGCTAGAATATATACCGGCCAGAAGACCGCCAACTGCGCCTTCTCACCAGATCAAAAAACATTGTTCATAACGGCCAGCAGTTATGTAATGCGCGTTAAATTAAAGTAGCCGTAAAATAAAATGAGTAATAAAAGTGCCCGTCGTAATTTTTTAAAAATGTCCGCAATGGGCCTGGCCGGTGCGACTATTGCCCCCGCCGCGAAAGGCGAATATCTTAATGCACCCACGCCTGCAGCTGATAAAAAACTAAATATAGTTTGTTTGGGTGCGCACCCGGGCGACCCTGAGTTTGGCTGTGGCGGCACAATGGCTAAATACAGCGATGCGGGACATAATGTTACCTTTTTATATGTTACGCGCGGCGAGGCAAGCGACCCCAATAAAACTTACAGCGAAATGGCCGCGTTGCGCACAAAAGAAGCTGAAGCCGCCTGCAAAATATTAAATGCAAAGCCTTTATTTGCAGGGCAAATTGATGGCAATACTGTTTTGAGTAAAGAGAAAAATGAGGATGCTGCAAAACTAATTGCATCGCTAAACCCTGATATTGTTTTTACACAATGGCCCGTTGACGGTCATCCTGACCACCAGGTTACCGGCTTGCTTGCACTAACAGCGTGGATAAAAGCAAACAGGAAATTTAATTTATACTTTTATGAAGTAAATACGGGCAGCGAAACCATGGCTTTTACGCCAACTGACTACGTTGATATAACAACAGTGCATGAGCGAAAAAAAGATGCAATGTTTGCTCATAAAACACAAGACCCGGTAAATACTTACAATGATTTTTTTAAACCGCTTGAAGGGTTTCGCGGCCTTGAAGCAGGCGTAAAAATTGCTGAATCATTTATACATTTTAAAGCATCGGGTGAACGTGCAACTATGGTTGGTTTATAAAGTTTGCAGTATTAAATATCTTAGCTGCTGCAAAATATAAGCAAAAATTTTTTTACAAAAAAAGTGACAGAAATCAAAACGATTGTTTTCTTACCCTTTTGATTACTTCAGTACACATCCCCGACGAAAAGTGACACATTCTATTTTTTAACTGTTA
>JABDGS010000004.1 GCA_013285915.1 Bacteroidota bacterium | reverse complement strand
TTCGACCGAAATGCCAAGTCTTTTTTTGCTTACTGCTGTACCAACACCGGTAACCACTATTTCACCTAAATTCCTGGTGTCGGTTTTTAAAACAATGGCTTTTGCATTTGTAGCGGGGGCTTCAAAGGTTTCAAACCCAACGGCAGAAAAAACAAGGATTGCTTTGCTGCTCTTAACTTTTAAAATGTAAGAGCCATCTTCGCCCGAGATCGTTCCGTTTTTGGTGCCTTTTTCAAGAACCGTAGCGCTTGGTATTGCTGCTCCGGTAGCATCGGTAATCTTACCGGATACCGTTTGCGTTTGGGCGTTTGCCATCAGTGCTATGAATAGCATGGCAAACCCCAGAAGGATTTTTCTCATGTGCATTATGTTTTTGTTAAGGATCTTAAAAATAATCTAAAAAATCTTTCAAAAAACACATTGCAGATATTTTAATGTGATAAATGGATGCCGTTCGTCACTTATGCATTGATAATCATTTATTTATATATTATATTAGTCGAAAAAAAATATAATTTGGCCGACTACTAGATGGTTTTAATAGATTAGATAAAATTTTAATACATTTCGATGCCCAATAAAATGGGATATCTACAATAAATTAAGTTTTATTATTATATAAATTTGAGCCCATCTTAGCTCTCTTCCATTTAAGCTGTTCCCCTTAAAACCCAGCCTGTAAAGTTTTCAACAACGGCAAAAAATAATTTTGAAATGTTACCCATTATTGTAATTTAGTGGCAGAATTTAATGGGTTAGTAAGTAAGAGGTCGGTATTCATACTGACCTTTTTTTGTGCCCTGCAACAAGTGGGTTTTTACATTTTTTGTACTCCCGCTTTTCTTCAATAGCTTTAGTAATGTTGCAGATAATTCCAACAATTTTGAGGATAAATTAAAAGACAGGCTATTATTAAATGAGTAAAATTAAAACAGCTTTTTTTTGCGGCAACTGCGGGTATGAGAGTGCAAAGTGGTTGGGCAAATGTCCATCCTGCAACCAATGGAATACATTTGTTGAAGAAGTAATTGATAAGGGAACCGATAAAACTGACGACTGGAAAAGTTACACGAGTGAAAAGCGAACGCAAAAAACGATAGCGCTTAATAATATAAGTACCAGCGAAGAAAAAAGAATTGTTACCGCAGACAGTGAATTAAACAGGGTGCTCGGTGGCGGCATTGTAACAGGAAGTATTGTGTTAATTGCAGGTGAGCCGGGTATTGGTAAAAGCACCTTGTTACTTCAGGATGCTTTGCAGCTAACAAATGTAACAATATTATATATTAGCGGAGAGGAGAGCGAGTCGCAGATAAAAATGCGCGCTGACAGGCTTAAGATTCATCACCCTGACTTTTATGTGCTTACTGAAACGTTTACACAATCAATCTTCCAGGAAATAAAGAAATTAAAACCGCAACTGGTTATAGTTGATTCTATTCAAACACTTCAATCCAATCTTATTGATTCATCGCCAGGAAGTGTTTCGCAAATACGCGAGTGCGCCGCCGAGTTTCAACGCTTTGCAAAGGAAACAGATACGCCGGTTATATTAATAGGCCATATAACAAAAGATGGTACCATTGCAGGGCCGAAGCTATTGGAGCACATGGTTGATACGGTATTGCAGTTTGAGGGCGACCGGCATTATGTTTACCGCATACTGCGTACTTTAAAGAACAGGTTTGGCAGCGCTAGTGAACTGGGTATTTATGAGATGACCGGCGAAGGCATGCGGGCTGTGCTTAACCCGTCTGAAATACTCATTAATCAAAAAGATGAATTACTTAGCGGCAGTGCTATTGCTGCAAGCATGGAAGGCTTAAGGCCATTGCTGATTGAGATACAAGCTTTAGTAACACAAAGCGTTTACGGCACACCCCAAAGAACAGTAACAGGTTTTGACCTTCGCCGTTTACAGCTTTTATTAGCAGTACTTGAAAAAAGAGGTGGGTTTCATTTTGGATTAAAAGATGTTTTTGTAAATATTGCGGGAGGATTAAAAGTTGAGGATCCATCCATTGACCTTGCAGTGGTTTGCGCATTGCTTTCTTCCTACGAAGACGTGCCGCTTAACCCGCATGTTTGCTTTGCAGGCGAAGTAGGCCTGAATGGAGAGATACGTGCGGTTAACCGAATTGAGCAAAGAATTGCGGAAGCGGAAAAGTTAGGATTTGAAAAGATCATTGTATCGCGCTTTAATAAGAAGGGGTTTGATAAAAGCCAGTATAAAATTGAGGTGATTGCATTTGCGCATATTGAAGAAATGTACAGGTACTTATTTCAATAACATGCTAAAGACCATAACATCCGCTTTAAATGATTTTTCTCACCTCTTCTTCCCGCACACATGCATTGGTTGTAGTAACGATGTGCTGGAGTACGACACAGTGCTGTGTATAAAATGTTACGCCCAACTGCCAGCAACCGGATTTATGAACACAGAAGGTAACCCTGTAGAGAAGATTTTTTATGGGCGAATACCTGTGCAACAAGCCGGCAGCGCATTTTATTTTACAAAAGATTCAGTTATACAACGGCTGATGGTTGAACTTAAATACCGGGGCAATAAAACTGCAGGCTACTGCCTTGGCAAACTATTGGGTATGCAATTGGCAGAAACGGAAAGATTTAATAGTGTTGATGCAATTGTACCACTGCCGCTTAACCCCAAAAAAGAAAGAAAACGTGGTTATAACCAGGCAGCAATTATAGCAGAAGGCATAAAAACAGTATGGGACAGGCCGGTACTTGATAAGGCAGTATGCAGAAAATTATTTACTGAAACTCAAACACAAAAAGGCCGTATTGAGCGCTGGCAAAATATGCAGGATGTTTTTGAGGTAGTGGATGCAATTGCGCTTGAAGGCAAACATATTTTACTGGTAGATGATGTAGTTACCACAGGTGCAAGCCTTGAAGCTTGTGCTGTACCGGTGTTAAAAGTTACGGGTGTAACAGTTAGCATTGCCACAACAGCGTATACAATTTTATAATGCCCTAACTGGGTCTACAATTACCGGGTAATTGCATGTTTAACTGAAGATGAGTCACTTATACTATATCCTTTACGACTAACGAAAAAATTAGCATAGCCAATGGCAAAACTCCTCTACCTTTATGCCAGCCAAAAAAAATTACCATGAAACGAATACTTTCTTTAGTTGCACTTGTTGCGGTGGTGGCATTTATGAGCTTTATCACCATACACAAACCTAAAAACATCTACAGCTTTAAAATTAAAGCCCTTGATGGCAGTGTTATAGATTTTTCAAAGTTCAAAGGGAAAAAAATATTGATTGTGAACACAGCATCAAAATGCGGGTTTACACCACAATATGAAGGCCTTGAAAAACTATATGAAGCAAATAAAGGCAAGCTGGTTATTGTGGGCTTTCCATCAGACAATTTTGGCGGACAGGAATACCAGCAGGACACAGCTATCAGCGCTTTTTGTAAGTCACATTTTGGTGTAACATTCCCGCTTACCACGCGTGTTGATGTAAAAGGCGATAACATAACACCGGTGTACAAATACCTCTGCAACAAATCTGAGAATGGCGTGCTTGATGCAACCATTAGCTGGAACTTTAATAAGTTTATTATTGATGAAAAAGGCAACCTGATTGCGCATTTTGACAGCAAAGTTACCCCGCAAAGCGACGAGCTGCTGGGTTATATAAACAAGTAGAAATCATTTTCGCTTTATCATATTGATCCCGGCCACTATGCCGGGATTTTTTATTACTTAAAGGTTTGCTGCAAATGACAAGTGAACATATAGTTTTTGAGCGTTATGCGGGCTTAAAAGCACACTAGCAGTTTTTACTCTTACTAAAAGTATGATTGGAAACAAACTTGCATGATAGAGATATTTATAATAAAACAGTCAGCAGAACCTAAGATCCACTGCCTGTTTTATTATTTTACCAATAAATCTGCAATCATTTGCTCCACATTACCGAAGCAGATTTTACATCATGCGAGTTGCCTCCAATGCGTACAAAAAATTGCCCGGCTTCCCAATCGTATTTTAAATTATTGCTGTAAAACTTAAGCATGTCAGTAGTTACAGCAAATGTTACATCCTTGCTTTCACCGGGTTGCAGCGTAATTTTCTTAAACCCTTTTAAATCTTCCACTGAGCGGGTTACGCTGGCAACTGGATCGCTTATGTATAACTGCACAGTTTCTTCTCCACCATACTTTCCGGTATTGGTAACCGTAACAGTTGCGGTTAGTGTTTCATTACCTTTCAATGTCGTCTTATCAACCTTAACATCACCGTAGGTAAAGTTACCATAGCTTAACCCAAAACCAAACGGGTATAAAGGCTCATTGGGAATGTCAAGATAGTCTGATTTAAACTTGGCAAAATCTTCACCGTTGTAAGGGCGGCCGGTATTTTTGTGGTTATAGTAAACCGGTATCTGGCCTACGCTCATTGGGAAGGAGGCAGTAATTTTACCTGATGGGCTGTAGTTGCCAAACAATACATCTGCAATAGCATTACCGGCTTCTGTACCGCCAAACCAAACGTCAAGTAAAGCATTGGCATTGGCACTTTCCCAGTTAAGTACAAGTGGTCTGCCGTTAAATAAAACTATCACAACAGGCTTACCGGTTTTAACAAGCGCTTTTAGTAAGTTTTCCTGGCTTTCGGGCAGGCTTATGTCTGCACGGCTGCTTGATTCACCTGTCATGTCCGCTGATTCACCAACGGCCGCTATAATAACATCTGCCTTGCTTGCCGCATCTACAGCATCGCTAATTAAAGCATCGGGCGATTTAGCGTCGGTAGTTATTTCTTTCGCATTTGCATCCAAGGCGTTTGCGCGTTTTATAAGAAAAGGGTCATCGGTTATATTAGCGCCTTTTGCGTATATAACATTTACATCGCCTGCAACATTTTTTATGCCTTCCAGCAGCGTTACAGATTTTGTGTAGTCGCCTGCAACACTCCAGGTACCAAGCATATTTCTTTTGCTATCAGCTAAAGGGCCAACCACGGCTAAAGTGCCGGATTTTTTTAAGGGCAATATGCCTGCGTTATTTTTCAACAATACAAATGAGTGTGCCGCAATTTCGCGGGCCGCTTTCCTGTTCTCATCACTTAATATATCTTTAGCCGGCCTGCTTTCATCTATAAAACGGTAAGGGTCGTCAAACAAACCAAGTTTGTATTTAGCTTCAAGAATCCTTCTGCAGGCGTCGTCAATTTGCTTTTGCGTTACTTTACCTTCAGTAAGCGATTTTTTTAATGTATTTAAAAATCCTTCGGCAACCATATCCATATCAAGGCCGGCATTTAATGCCAGTGCGGACACAGCCTGGTAATCACCCACACCGTGATTGGTCATTTCACTAAGGCTTGTGTAATCAGATACAACAAAGCCTTTAAACCCCCATTGGGTGCGCAACAGGTCAGTAAGCAGCCACTTGTTGCCTGTTGCAGGCACACCATCAATTTCGTTGAACGAGCTCATAATACTGGCGGCACCTGCATCAATCGCTGCTTTGTAAGGCGGCAGGTAATATTCGTACATTTTTATTTTGCTCATGTCAACCGTATTATACTCGCGGCCGGCTTCAGCAGCGCCGTATAAAGCAAAATGTTTTACGCAAGCCATTACGTTACGCGCGCTTTTATAACCGGTACCCTGGTAACCCTGTACCATAGCTTTTGCAATTTGCGAACCCAGGAAGGGGTCTTCACCGCTGCCTTCCGAAATCCTTCCCCAGCGGGCATCACGGGCAATATCCACCATTGGGCTAAAAGCCCAGTTAAGCCCGTCGGCTGTGGCTTCTGAGGCGGCGATGGATGCACTCTTTTTTATTAGTGCCGTATCCCAGCTGCATGACAATCCCAGTGGAATAGGGAACATCGTTTTATGCCCGTGTATAACATCAAGCCCAAAAATAAGCGGTATATGCAGGCGGCTGCCATCAACAGCAATTTTTTGCGCCTGGCGTACTTTATCCGGACCGGTTATGCCAAATAATCCACCCACCTGGCCCTTTCGAATTTTGTCATCAACATCCTTACTTACCACGCTGCCCGTAACAGCGCTGCCACCGGGGATAACAAGATTAAGCTGGCCGATCTTTTCGTCAACGGTCATCTTGCTCATCAGGTTGGTAATAAAAGTATTCATTTTGGCATCCTGTGCCTGTGCATGCATTGTTGCAAAAAGCAATAATGCCGGAAGGAGCGTTTTTTTCATACGGAAGACAATTTGATTGAGTTATTAGATTATGACGCGGTTAAAAAAGCAACGCAATGTAATACGATTTTGACCATGATTGATACTGATTTTGCCCCCCAGCGCCAAAAAATAGATTTTATCTAAATAAGGCACTCATTAATATATTATCAACAAAGCCATCGTTTAAAAATCTTCGGGAATAAGATTTCAGCTATTTTTATTATCCAATTACTTAGTATGGCAAACGCAAACTTGCCCGGTATAATTTACAAGATGATAGAAGCATGCGAAAAGCTGTTTACGGAATATGTGCAAATTGAAGCAGACAGGATAAAAAATGACGGCAATGCATCTGTTTGTATAATTGATGCAGATGGAAATATATACGGCAAAATGTTTGGAACAGGTAAAATAAAAATGCGTGAAACTTTTGAAATAGCCTGGATAAAAGCAAGCCAGGTGCATATAACGGGCATAAGCACAGGCGAGTTTGAAAAGCTTGTTTTTACTGATGCCATTGATGAAAAAAAGTACGGCATTACACGCCGCGATTTTATTGGCTGGAAGGGCGGCATACCTGTAACGCTGGATGATGGAACGGCTTTATCCGTAGGGTTTAGCGGCTTTAGAGGTGTGACTGATGTTAAGCTGATTGAAAGGGCAGCAACCATTGTAAATAAAAAATAGATTCAAAAAAAAACATACTTGTGATGGAAAATACAGCGCTTGTAAAACTGATCAGTGGCATAATGGAAGAATGCGAAAAGCTGATACCGGGCTATATGAAAAATGAGGAAGACCGTAGAATTGCCAACGGTAACTGTGCCATTTGTATTATTGACAGTGCGGGTAATATTTATGGTAAAATGTACGGTACAGGTAAAGTACGGGCGAGAGAATCTTTCCGCGTGGCATGGACAAAAGCAAGCCAGGTGCACCTAACCGGGTTTAAAACCGGCGAGTTTGAGAAGCTTGCTTTTAATAATGAGATTGACGAAGCAAGCTACGGCATTGAAAGGCCTGATTATATTGGCTGGGAAGGTGGCCAGCCTTTAGTACTTGCGGACGGCACTATTTTGTCTGCTGGCTTTAGCGGCATTAGGGGTATTTATGATCTGGAGATTGTTGTAAGGGCATTGCAGATTGTAGAAAAAGGTTAATTCCAGCGCGGCCTTGCAGGCGGCACGCGGCGTTTTCCTATATAAACAGCCGCGTGCCGCCTACCAAAAAAGGCGTAAAAGCAGCATCAATAATTTATCTTCATCAGTATATCTTATCACTAAATATTTTATACCAGGTTACCATACCATTTGTCACCTTTACTCTTAGCATTATACAAAAAATCTGCACAACACATTATCATTGATACTTTAAATGCTGGTGTAAATTATTGGGACGCCCTTGCAGGCGGCGCGCGGCTGTTTCCTACATAAATAGCCGCGCGCCGCCTACCAAAAAAGGCGTCAAGGCTGTATCAATAATTTATCATCATATAATATATATCATCATCAATATATCTTATCATATAATATTATTCTTATCTACACCTGCTGCTATCATCATAAACACAATCCGGGTATAATATCATTGATAATAAAATGGGTGATATAATTTATTGCACTACCCGCCCTTGCAGGCGGCATACGGCTGTTTTCTATATAAACAGCCGTATGCCGCCTGCAAAAAAGGCGCGGGCGGTGCTGCTTTATCAATAATATATTCACCATAATATATATCATCATTAATATGTTATATCATATAATTATATCCTTTACTCCCTGCGCTTATCCTCACACACAAACACCATAACATATATTCATTGATAAAAACTATGCTATTGGTTTAATGGCTGCCTTGGTAGGCGGCACGCGGCTATTTATGTAGGAAACAGCCGCGTGCCGCCTACCAAAAGGCGTGGACTAAAGCCATATCAATAATATATAATCATGTAGTATATATTATTAAAGAATTGCATTATTCTAAAATCGGTGAAAAATAAAACTGTGCTATAAATATTACGGTAAAGGTGCAGACCTATAAGGCTTCTAAAACCTTACAGGTCTTAATTAATGCTATTGGTTTAATGGTTGCTTTGGTAGGCGGCACGCGGCTGTTTGTGTAGGAAAACGCCGCGTGCCGCCTACCAATGGGGGTTGTGCATTTACTTCACCAGCACGGGTGCAATAAGCTTCTGCCAAATGGCATAGCCTTTAGGGTTCATGTGCAGGCTATCGCTTAAAAATATTTCAGGCATAGGGCGTAAGTCATCGGCCATCATTGCATGAAAAACGTCTACAAAAGCCGTATTTTTTTGGCCGCGCAAAAACTGTTTTACCTGTGCATTTGCATCAATCATTTTGGGCATAAGCCTCTTCCTGCTCGGGCTTGGTTTTATGGAAATAAAAACGATATTCTCACCGGGCAGTTTGCTTCTTATCATATTAAATAATTGCTTAAACCTGTTTACTACCGTGGGCACCGTAACGGTATCTGAAGCTGCAAAATCGTTATCACCGCAATAAATAACTACCTGTTTGGGGTGATATGGAAAAATAATATCATCTGCATAACGAATAACGTCCGGCAGGCTTGAGCCGCCAAAACCCCTGTTTATAATGGGGTGGCCCGGAAAATAATTTTGTACATCTGTCCACTTTGTAAATGATGAACTGCCAACAAACAATATTGCGTTTTGTGGTGGCGGGTTTAATGAATCCTGCTTTTTAAAATTTTGTATATCATTCCAAAAAGGCGGGTTTTGCGCGGTTGATTTCGAAACTATTAACATGAAGCACAACACAAGACAAATGGCAAGTTTCATATTTTGAAATTTTTTACAAGATAATTTAAGATACAACAAGGTACGTTTTTTGTGCTTGGGCAACACACTTTAAATCTGGCAAAAATTGTGTAATTTCGGCTAAAATACTAATATGGAAACGACCATACGTATTAATACAGATAACCTGACAGAGCAAATAATAGACGGCATAAAAAAATTATTTCCGCATACAACTGTTGATATTAATATTCAACCGGCTGATGAAACGGAATATATTTTAAATGACAAAAATTATGCTGATGATTTGTTGAAAAGAATAGCAGACTATAAGGAAAAAAAACTAACAATTGCAGTTAAGGCCGACGAACTGGTATGAGAAACATTGAATTTGTACCGAAAGCTTTTGAAGAGTATCAACAATGGATTGCAACGGATAGAAAAATTGCCATGCGTATAGGGGATTTAATAAGAGATATTTTACGCAATCCATTTAGCGGTATTGGGAAACCGGAGCCATTACGACACGAGTTTGCTGGCTGCTGGAGCCGAAGAATTGACCAAGAGCACAGGTTGATATACCAGGTTACAGATGGCGCAGTAATTATTTTTGCTTGCAGGCACCACTACTAACTCACTTAAAATACCCGCTCGTAAAACCCAATCTTTTTAGCCCGTTCTGCACATCAGGTATATTCATAAACAAGTGCCATATAAGGCCGCTGCGGTAGTTTTCAATCATCACAACAATAGGGCCTTCGTCAATGGCCAAATGTGTTTTTGCATACCAGTTTTTTGTTTCGCTAAAGCCATCTGCAAAGCCATATTCGCCCCAAACTTTACTGCCTAAATCATAATACAAATGTCTTAACACCTGCATACTGTATTGGGGTGTATATGGAAATGCCGACAATGCAGCAGTAGGCTGTATAACCCCTGAATCTACTTGCGGGCAATGTGCTATGTACCCTTTATAGCTGTCACCCGCAGTAAGGCCCCAGCAGTTTTCGCCGTAGCCTTTGTACTTAAGCGGGTTATCAATACACCAGGCGCGGTTAATAAGCGTGTGGTTAACGTTTTGCTGCCAGTAGTCAACAGCAGAATCTTTCAATCCATGCGGGTCAACACCCTGGAAGGTATATTGGGTAAAGAAAAGCGGTCCGCCATATTCAAAACCAAGCGGCAGCTTTATGCCGTAATATGTTTTACCATTAAAGTACGATTCGGTTTGCTTCCAGCTATAGTTATACACCTCAGCAGGTATTGGGTGCCATTTTGATGATGCAGCCATTATAAATGTTATCAGGCATTCGTTATACCCACGCACAGGGAAATTCATGTCCCAGTCGTTCCATGGGCTCCAATGCCAATACAGCAGTTTATTCTCGCCCTTTGTATGCCAGGCCCAGTTAGCAGCGTCCCACAAAGTATTTACCCGGCTTCGAAAATATTTTTCCATCGGTGTATCGCCATTAAAGTATTCACGCGCGCACAAAAAGCCCATAAGCAGGTAGCTTGTTTCCACTATATCAGCACCGTCATCAAGCTTACCAAATGCAATGGTTTTGCCTGTTGCACCATTCATAAAATGCGGAAAAATGCCATGGTAGCTATCGGCCCTGTTTAAAAAATCAACCATTTTTACCAGGCGCCGTAAAGCGGTATCGCGGCCAATCCAGCCACGGTTAACAGCAACAATTGTTGCCATTATACCAAAGCCCGTTCCGCCAATGGCGCAGGCTTCAGGGCCGTATGTGTTGGTGCTGTAGTTGGGTTCATTATAAGCCTCATTAATATAATCCCAGTAGTAATCACCATGCACGGTGTTATCCCGTTCCCGCGCAAGGCCACTTACCGGGTGAGCATAGTGCCAGAAGTAACGGAACGTTTGGCGCTGCACAACATCAAGCAAAGCCGAATCACTCAATCCGGGAATGATACCTACTGGTGCGATTGAGTCATGTTTTAATATGTGAGGCGATACATTTTTTTGCGCGGTAATTGTTTTACACGTAATGACCGTGATGAGTATTATAAGCAACCGTTTCATGCAACAAAGCTACTGGTAAGCCTAAAATTATTTACACTTTTTTGCTATAACCAGCCTTTCGCATTAGCTGTGTCTTGTTTAAACCGTGCTTATTCGCCTTTTGTCAGTTTTAGCATAACCGGTAGCTAAAATTAAATGTAAATTGAAGCATAAACACTGCAAATGACCTTTAAATATAACAAAACCGCCGCCTGGGAAATAATACTATTATGCCTGCGTATATGGCTGGGCTACAGGATGATAACTGCCAGCTATTCATCCGTAACTGGTATACTTTTCGATGTAAAGCAGCGGGAGTTTTTTATAAAATGGTTTGGCGGGGAACTGCATTTTCCATTTCCGCTTCAAATGGCATTTTTGGCTAAGGGTGCTGAATTGCTCGGGGGCATTTTGGTATTAGGCGGACTGTTTACCAGGTATGCCGCCTTTCTAATCTTCTTTACAATGTTCATTGCAACCGTAACTGCCAACCTGGGACAGGATTTTAATATTGATGGCGGCTTTACTATTTCTTATACGTTGTTTGCTGTTGTACTCATGTTTTGGGGAGGCGGTAAATATAGCCTTGACAGGCTTTTTCGCAGGAAGACCTCAACTGTTGCTGTTAAAGAAGCAGCTTTGGTGTAGCAGCTGATGAAAAAATGTTCTTGATAATTTTTATTTCGCTTAATAAAATATTGCATTAATCTTTGCTTTCTGCCAAAGGTTAAAAAGCATGACACCAAAACTCGCAGCAATATTTACCAGCCATTGGAATGTTTACCAAAAAATAATTACTTACAATTATATGCGGCATAGGGAAATGGCCGCCCATAGCAGCGAAATATTTGCTGGTGTTAAGACACGAACGCCTTTAAAAGTGCTTGATTTGGGATGTGGTGACGCGCAACCAATTATACCACGTTTGCAGCAACAGCCTGTTGCATCTTATACTGGCTACGATCTGTCTGAAGTTGCGCTGCAGTTTGCACAAGAGAATCTTTCAAAGGTTAATTGTATAACACAACTGCGACAGGCACCTATGCAACAATTTGATGAAATAGAAGAAGGTACCTTTGATGTTATACACAGCAGCTATGCGATACACCACTTACAACAGCATGAGATGAGAGCCATTTTACAAAGCTGTTTCACAAGGCTTGATGATGGCGGCGTAATGATTGTGGTTGATATTTTTAGAAATGATGGTCAGCCAAGGGAAGATTATATTGAAGAATACATTGACAATATTAAGGCCACCTGGCAGATGATTACGCCTGGTGAACAGGAAGAAGTGTTTTATCACATGCGCCAATACGATTTTCCTGTACCTGCTAACGATATGGCTGGCTGGGCTGAAGACATTGGCTTTACCGTTACAACACATCGTGTTGACAGGCTGCACACCATGCTGGTGCTTAAAAAATAACCCGAAGCAGGCATCTTTTTGCCAGTGCTTTTGCTAATCTAATCTTCTATTTTCGATGTCTTCTTTGTATCAGTCATAAACAAGTACATGCACAGCGATATAGCGATACAGCCGGTTATATACCAATAAAAATAAGATTCGTGGCCAGCCTCTTTAAACCAAAGGGCAATATATTCAGCGGTGCCACCAAAAATAGCCACAGTAACGGCAAATGGCAGGCCAACACCAAGTGCACGTACTTCTGCCGGAAAAAGCTCAGCCTTAACAACCGCGTTTATACTTGTGTAACCACTAACTATAACAAGCGCTGCCACTAATAAAAAGAAAGCACCCCATAACGTTGTAGTATGGCTAAAAGCGTTAAACAATGGAACAGTGCAAACGGTACCCAATACGCCAAACGCAATTAAGAGTGGGCGCCGCCCGATACGGTCGCTTAACGCACCAAAAAGCGGCTGTATTAAAGCAAATAACAGCAATGAAAAAAAGGAAAGACTTGTAGATTGCTCTTTTGAAAGATGTACAGTGTTAATTAAAAATTTTTGCATGTAGGTGGTGTAGGTATAAAAAGCCAATGTTCCTCCCAGTGTAAGCCCAACAACGGTGAGAATGGCTTTTGGGTGTTGCAGCAATGTTTTTATGCTTCCCTTGCCTTGTTTTTTTTCTGCAATTGTAAAAGCGGTTGTTTCATCAAGCTGCCGGCGCATATATAAGGCAATAAGCGCAAGTATGGCCCCGATCAAAAAAGGTATACGCCATCCCCACTCGTGCAATTGCTGTTCAGTTAATAAAAGCTTTTGAAGAATTATTTGAATGCCAAGGGCAATTAGCTGCCCGCCAATAAGTGTTACATATTGAAAGCTGGAATAAAACCCACGGTTTTTACTAAAGGCCATCTCGCTTAAATATGTTGCTGAAACCCCATATTCACCTCCCAGGCTTAAGCCCTGCAACAAACGGGCAAGCAGTAATAATACCCAGGCTGCCGCGCCAATGGTTTTATATGTTGGTGTAAATGCAATAACCAGTGAACCAAACGACATGAGCAATATTGAAAGTACCATAGCTTTTTTGCGGCCTGCTCTATCAGCAAGGCTGCCAAATAACCAGCCCCCAACCGGGCGCATCAAAAAACCAATAGCAAAAATGCCCGCTGTATTCATCAATTGGGCCGTTGCATCACCTGAAGGAAAAAATACGGGCGAAAAATAAATAGCAAAAGCTGAATAAGCATACCAATCATACCACTCAACAAGGTTACCCATGCTGCCCCCAAAAATTGCAATGAGCCTTTTGCGCGACATCTTATCGGGTTTGGCTGGTGTTGCCCCGGTTATATTTTGTGTTGAAAGCATATTAAGCAAGAATGGCGTACAAATTAAGGAAAAAGCAAACGGCATAACGCATAAAGATTATTGATAAAATATTATCTCTTTAACTTTATAATTACTTAAAACAACCGGATGAAAAGCAAGTTTTTTAAGATTGCGGTTAGCGCGTGTTTTTTTATTGTATCCGCACATATATGTTTTGGTCAAAAAGCCTTTCTTTTAGGCGTTAAGGGTGGTATTGATATTCCAAACCTTTCTGCAGGCAGTGGTGCCGGCAGCAATCCCGTAAGCCAGGGCTGGTCGTCAAGGTTGGGGCCTTATTTTGGTATTGTTGTTATGCATAACCTCTCTCACCATTTTTCTTTGCAAGCTGAGCTAAACTACTCATCACAGGGGGGTAAAAAAAATGGCAAGCAGGCAATCCCGACCAGTGATTTTACCACTAATCCTCCTCCGGGCACCTCGCAATATATATATGCAAATATCAACAGTGAAACCAAGCTTAATTATATTGAACTACCCATTCTTGCGCGGGTTGATTTACCGCTCGGCAGCAAATTGAAACTTTTTATCAACGCAGGGCCTTATTTTGGTTACCTGGTTGCAGCAAAAGATGTTGTTACCGGAACCAGCAATGTTTATGCAGATGAAGCTGAAACAATGCCTCTGTTGCCGCAGGCAATACCGCTTAATACATCGCAGGATGTAAAAAGCGATATCAAAAAATTTAATGTGGGCATACAGGGCGGTATTGGCCTTTCCGCAAACGCACCATTAGGCAGTATAATGATTTCAATAGGTGGCAACTATGGCTTTATACCAATACAGAAAGACAAAACAAACGGCCAAAATAATACCGGCGCGGCAAATTTTACTTTAGGGTACCTTTTTAAACTTTAATACGTATATATAATTGTAAAGGATTTGAAGGGGTTTAAATTTGTTAAAAAATATGGGTCTAAAGAGTAAGAAGTAATTTCTATCTTACTCATTATCAAAGGCCTTAACTTTTTAAAAACTTAATGCCGTGCGTAAATCGTATTAGTTAACTTTTTATTATTAAAACTTTGAAGGAATTTTGAGTCATAGTTGGCAGATAAGCAGCCCAGGCAACAGTGGAAAAGGGTTAACAATGTGAAAAGAATATCTGGCACTGCATTTGCAAACTATTAAAATAACAAGTAGTTAAATTTTTCTCATAAGCAGTTAGTTTTGGTTGCGGCCCCTGTTTCTACAGGGGCTTATTTTTTTAAGCGCTTGTTTTTTTCTCTTGCTTTTTTAACCACATATTTATCAAGGCTAATCCTATCACGGCTCCTGCAGCATCGGCTACCATATCTAAAATATCAAAGTCCCGGTCGCCATTGGTCAAATATTTTTGCACGTACTCCATAGCTACCCCATAACAAATAGCATAAATTGTAATCTGGATGTACAATGACCGTGAAGCGTACTTTGTTTTAAAAAAGGGAAAGCTGGTAAGTATAACTAATCCGCCAAACAGCCCGGCATGCACCCATTTGTCAAAATAAATCAATTCTAAAAAAGGGAAATTTGGAATGTCATCGCTTGGCATTATAAGCAGGTAGAAAATTATGCAAAACCAAATAATAGCTGGAACAAATAATTTAAACTTAGGCTTCACTTTTTTGGCAAATATAAAATAAAAAAGGGGCGGCCAAAAAGCTGCCCCGTATTCCATCTTAAAAAACCCCTATAATTAACCTTTTGGCATAAGCACGGTGTCAATAACATGTATTACACCGTTCTTTTGATAAACATCTTTAATAGTAATTTTTGCTGAATTACCGGCTTCATCAGTTACAAAAAGGTTTTTGCCCTTCATCCAAAACTTTAACTCACCACCCTGTACCGTTTTTGCGGTGTACGATCCATTGTTTTTGCTGATCCAGTCCATCAGCATTTTGCTGTCAATTCGCCCTGCAACAACGTGGTAAGTTAACACCGCTGTAAGTTTTGCTTTGTTTTCGGGCTTAAGTAAACCATCCACTGCGCCAGCAGGCAATTTGCTAAAAGCTTTGTTCGTAGGTGCAAATACGGTAAACGGGCCGTCGCCTTCAAGCGTTTCAACCAGGCCTGCAGCTTTTACTGCGGCAACAAGTGTAGTATGGTCTTTTGAGTTTATTGCATTTTCTACGATATTTTTTGCTGGGTACATTGCTGCGCCGCCAACCATAGGATCTGCCTGCATATCTGTAGTTTGGGCAAAAGCGCTGCCACTGTACAACAGTGCTGCAGCAAGAATAAATTTTTTGAAATATATTTTAATATTCATAAAAACTTTGTTTGTGTAGTTTTAAATTTTTTTTCTGTTTCGTGATCACGTACAATCAGTTACGTATCACCACTGAAGGTGGTTTTAAAAACCCCTTTATTTTTTTAAGCTTTTTTAAATTGGCGTATATTCCTAAACACACATTAATTAAAATGCCTGTAAAATATAGCTCAATAAAAAAGGGTTAAACATCTTTTTATTTTTGATGTTTAACCCTTAATGGGGTTTAGAAAAAAAATTTTACAGCCCGCTTAACGTTAACCCTACAGAATAGGGGTTTATAGCCGGGCCCGTATTAACCTTCAGGAAGTTTGTTAGCTGGTAAGAAAAATCTACTGAAAAATTACCTACGCCAAGCCGGGCGGTAGCAGCTACCCTGGTATGGTTTATAAACCTGGTATCGTATTCTTTGTCTTTATAAGTTGGGCCATAAATGCTGGTACCCTCTGCATTAAGTGCGTCTTTGCCTTTGGTATAAGCATTTATAAGGTAGCCAAGCTTTATACCTGCGGATGCCTTTAAACCCCTGTCTGGCGTAACCGGGTTGGCAGAATACCGCAATTCAAGCGGCAGCTCAACAAACATGGTTGTAAGCTTAAACTTGCTAAAATGGTCTACGGCACTTGCGCTAACATTTGTAAAAGGCAGGGTACTTGTAAACGATTTAAGGTTAACGTAAGTGTTTTTGAAAAATATATTGCTCGTACCTATACCCAGGCCATAACCGGTACTTAAATGAGGGTTATTTTTAAAAGGTTTGTCAAGCATAAAATAGAAATTAAAATGTCTTGAAAAACCAGACGGGCTTGTACTGTCAGGGGTTGTGGCCCATCCATCCATGCCATATTGTATCATAAAATGATCATTGGCACGGTTACTAAAATCAAATTTCTTCCAAATTTTCTTTCCAGTACTGTCAGTTTCCTGTGCCTTTACCGTAAGTATAGCCGAGAGAAAAACAAAACCAAATAATAGTCTTTTCATTATGCAGTTATTTTAAAAAAGCCAAAACATAGGCAACAAAAATAAATGAATGCCTGTAAGCTACTGGTTAAAAATAAGCCAAAACAGGTTTATCGCTCATTTTATTAAAAAACAATTGCAGCAGTTTAGTAATTTTATTTGCAATAGTTGCAAAATTTTAGTACAATGCATGTGTAAAAGTTATTTGAAAAAATTGCTTTAGCCCTTACAAACGCTATATCCATGAAAATCCTTATTGCAGAAGATGATCCTATAATGCTTGAAACCATTAAAGAACAACTTAAAAAAGATGATTATGTTGTTTTGGGCACCAACGACGGCAGGGAGGCACTGCAGGCCCTGGATAACTTTCAGCCAGACCTTATAATAACAGATATTTTAATGCCTTACACTTCAGGGCTGGAGCTTATTGGAATTATTCGTTCAGAAAGGGGAGAAAAAGTGCCGATATTGGTTTTATCTGCATTGGATGAAGAAAATACAGTGCTTGAGGCTTTTTCAATGGGGGCGAACGATTTTCTGTCAAAACCATTTAACCCTGCGGAATTTAATATACGTATAAAAAGATTACTGACCATTGCGAAGAAGGCAAAAGGCAATTAGCCACTGGTGTAAGCCGAAAAGCAATTGATTTGTATTGATAACTCCTTTTTGATGAAACAGCCCGTTATTTATAGTGTTGTTATTTTATTGATGCAAGGCCTTATGGCTTGTGGCAGCGGGGCAGATAATACCGGGCAAAACCTTCTGCAGGCAAAAGCTACAAATGCCATAACCTGCACCAGCATTGGCCTTACACCCAACGACAGCGTTTTATATATGCACCAGGGTGGCCAGGAGTACCAGCCTTCATTTATAAATGTTAACAAGCCTGCCGGTACTGCGCCCGATGGAATGGTTTGGATACCCGGTGGCGAATTTAGCATGGGTAGCCTTAACCCTGTTGGAATGGATGCGGGCGGCGATAAAGATATGGACGATGCAAGGCCGGTACACCGTGTTTATGTTGATGGTTTTTATATGGATGCCAGCGAGGTTACCAATGCACAGTTTGCCAAATTTGTAAAGGCTACCGGATATATAACAACTGCCGAACGCAAGCCCGATGCTGCCGATTTTCCCGGCGTGCCGGCTGAACAGTTAATTGCCGGCTCGGCTGTTTTTACACCACCTAACCAGCCTGTGCCGTTGAATAATTACCTGTTGTGGTGGCGTTATATTGGCGGGGCAGATTGGCGTCACCCTGAGGGGCCGCAAAGCTCAATAGACGGAAAAGACAATTACCCGGTAGTGCAGGTTAGTTGGGACGATGCCGCAGCCTATGCTAAATGGGCCGGTAAAAGATTACCGGCCGAAGCCGAATGGGAATTTGCTGCAAGGGGCGGAAAGGCAGGCAACCTATACCCCTGGGGCAACCAATTAAAGCCAAATGACAAATGGATGGCCAATATTTTTGAAGGCAGTTTTCCTAACAGCGATAAGGGGGCTGACGGATTTGCGGGTATTGCGCCAACCAAACAGTACCCCGCAAATGATTATGGCCTTTACGATATTGCCGGGAATGTATGGGAATGGTGCGCCGACTGGTACAGGCCTGACTATTATACACAATTGGCCAAACAAAATGCCGTGGCCAAAAATCCGCACGGACCGGTAAATTCTTTTGACCCCGATGAGCCTAACGCCCAAAAAAAAGTGCAAAGAGGTGGATCTTTTTTATGTACCGACCAGTACTGTACAAGGTATATGGTGGGCAGCCGGGGCAAAGGCGAAATAAGTTCTGGTTCAAATCATATTGGTTTCAGGTGTGTGAAGTAAAATACACAACGCAAAAACAGAATTTTTTAGGGTTTATATATTGCACTTTTATATCATTGCCTTATCTTCACTTTTATACAAAACACCTGTTATGAACAAAGTAATTGTACCTGTAGATTTTTCAGACACTTCTCTTAACGCAGCTAAATATGCGGCCCAGCTATGTGCAGGTTACCCCGGCGTAACGATGCTTTTATATCACCTTGCAGAAGATGATGTGGATGCTGCAAGTGCACCTGAAAGACTGGATGAATTATGCAAACAATTATCCACCGGCGGCGATTTTTCTATAGAAGTTAAAAGTGTAAAAGGGCACAACTTTATTGATCATCTTGAAATTTTGGCCAAAAGCGAGTTAGCCGACCTTGTGGTAATGGGCATTACCCCACGCGGCGAGCTTGCACAAAAATTTGTAAGCAGTAATACCCTTAAGTTTGCGGAAACAGGAAGCTGCCCTGTGCTGATTGTGCAGGAAGCGGCAGAGTACAAAGGCATAAAGAACGTTATGCTTGCATCTGACCTGGAAAACACGTATTATACCACACCTGCTGCTGCCATTAAAAAATTTCTCGCATCATTTAACCCGGCCCTGCACGTTGTAAATGTAAACAGTGAGCATTACATAGCGCTTACTGAACATCACGAAAAGGAGAAGAAGGGATTAATGGACCATTTCCAGGAGTTTAGCCCTGAATTTTATTTCCTGCGGTTTTTTGATGTGGAAGAAGGCCTGCAAATATTTGCAGTTGAAAAAAATATTGACCTGATCATAACCATCCAGCGTGACCACTCCCTTGTGCACCGCCTGTTTAAGCCAAGCCAAACTAAAAATATGAGCTATAAAGGCAATGCCCCTGTGTTGGTTGTGCATGAAGAAAAGGTTTAAGATTAAAAAACAATTCATCAATAAAAAAATCCCGTAAAACTCTTATACGGGATTTTTTTTTGCTCCATAATAAAACAACAATAAAAAAACCATTGCCGCTTACAACAACAATGGTTCAAAAAACGCAAACAACAAAAATCTTATATTTCCTGGCCATCCAGTTTGCGGGTTTTGGCCGGGCCGCTATTACTTACTTTTCCTAAAAATGAATCTTTCACTATAAGGTCTTTCACTACATTAACTTCTGCGTGGCCAACACCACTATTTGTAATATGCATGGTCTGCACCGCAAGATCCTCTCCCTTAAAAGAACCTACGCCACTGTTGGTAATAACTGCATTGTCAACCTTGCCGCTTAATGTAATGGTGCCAACACCCTTATTTGTAATGGTGAGCTTTGCTGCGTTGAGCGACAGGTTTATACTGCCAACTGAGCGGTCGTTTATAGTTAAAGCGTCAAAATTTAATGTGCCGTCGGCGTGTGTATTACCAATAGTTTGCACATCAAGGCTGGAAATTGATTTAAAGTTTACATATATTTTAAAATGCTGTTTTTTTGTACGTTCGCCATCGGCACTTTCAAAGTTTACGCCGTTGTTACGCAATTTAGGTTCATCAATTAGCAGGGTATTACCATCGTTCGATACTTCAATAAGGCTTTGCAAATTATCATCTGTTTCTACCTTAACGCTCTCGGTACTGCCTTGGGTTAAAATAAGCTCATAAAGGCCATTTGCTTTTATGGCTGTAAAGGGCTTAACAGCTACATCACGCGTAATAACATTACCGCTGGGTTTAAGCGTGTGCTGATATTGCGCTACCGCAGAGGTGCCTATAATGGCAATAATTAAAAGAAGGGGTATTTTTTTCATATTTGTATTTTACAATTCACGAATATTTTCGTACATCTAAGTACGTACAACTTTTAAGAAAATACTGCTTAATTAGGCCGAGCGGTTATTATTTTGGGTGAGTGGTATTGGGATGTTATAGCAGAACTGAATAGCGTTTTTACCTAAATGTGGAAAATGAAATAAATAGCGTTGGTATATTTGGTACTTAAATTTTGTGTGATGAAAAACTTTGCGCTAACCTTTGCCTGCATTATAATTTTTTACTGTTCCTTTTCGCAAAACAATTTTAACGCTGCCGCACGGCCTAAAAATTTATCTGACTCGGGTTTATTGGACCTGGTTGAAAAGCAAACCTTCCGGTATTTTTGGGATTTTGGCCACCCCATAAGCGCTATGGCCCGCGAACGCAGCAATGTTGCGTATGAATATGGCGATGAAGTTGTAACAACCGGTGGTACCGGCTTTGGTGTAATGGCTATTGTAGTAGCAGCGGACAGAAAATGGGTTCCCCGCGATTCTGCGGCGGCGCGACTGCTTAAAATGGTGAAATTTCTTTCAAAAGCCGATTCTTACCACGGTGTGTTTCCTCATTGGATGAATGGTGCAACAGGTAAAACCATTCCGTTTAGCCGTAAAGATGATGGAGCGGACCTCGTGGAAACCTCTTACTTATTTGAGGGGTTGTTGTGCGCAAGACAATATTTTACAGGTAATTCGCCATTGGAGCACGAGCTGCATAACCGTATAACCTGGCTGTGGAACGAAGTTGAATGGAACTGGCATACACGGGGAGGATTAGACCTTTTATATTGGCATTGGAGCCCCAACAACGACTGGAGCATGAACTTTGAACTGCGTGGCTGGAATGAAACACTAATTACTTACATACTCGCAGCGTCATCCCCCAACTATTCCATTAATGCCAGCGTTTATCATAAATGCTGGGCAGTTAGCGACCATTTTAAAAACGGTAAAGAGTTTTATGGCGTAACACTTCCATTAGGCTTTGATTATGGGGGCCCGTTGTTTTTTGCACATTATTCTTTCCTGGGCTTAAATCCACACGGCCTTAAAGATGAATATGCTGATTATTGGCAGCAAAATTATAACCACACCCTCATCAACTACAAACATTGTGTAGCAAACCCAAATAAGTTTAAAGGGTACGGTGAAAATTGCTGGGGACTTACTGCAAGCGATACTTATGATGGTTACAACGCGCATAGCCCAAGTAATGATTTAGGAACCATTTCGCCTACCGGTGCCATATCGTCAATTGTTTATACACCCGAATATTCAATGAAGGCAATCAGGCATTTTTATGATGACCTGGGTGATAAAATTTGGGGGGAATACGGATTTGTTGATGCGTTTAATGAAACAAAAAACTGGTACGCAAAATCGTACCTGGCAATTGACCAGGGTCCAGAAATTGTTATGATTGAAAACTACCGTACGGGGTTGTTGTGGAAATTATTTATGAGTGCCCCGGAAATAAAAGAAGGATTAAGGAAACTTGGTTTTGTTTCTAAACCATAAGGCTGCAACCGCTACCTGACTTTGCTGAACGTATCATTCGGTAAACAATGTTGGCTCAATTTTATTTACCAGCGTTCAGGTTTCCATCAAAAGGCATCTTTAGTTGATCAACAAGGCTATTGGGGTTTCTTCCTTCCAAAATATCAAGCCCGTATTGTACTTTGTTAGCGGGTGTGTTGCTGTAAGTGCCAAATATCCAGTCCCAAAAAGGAAAGATATTGCCATAATTCGTATCGGTATCAGGTCTTTTGAAATGATGGTGCACCTTATGCATATCAGGAGAAACAATGATAAAGCTTAAGCCCTTATCAAGCCAGTGCGGTAAATGTATATTAGCGTGATTAAACTGTGACAGCAAAACTGAAAAAGATTGGTAAAGCATTACCAGCCACATTGGTGACCCGCAGATTATTACTGCAAGTAATGTAAATACTGCCCTGAAAACACTTTCAACCGGGTGGTGGCGATTAGCAGTTGTAGTATCAACATAATTGTCCGCATGGTGTATCATGTGGAAGCGCCACATCCATTTTACTTTATGTTGTATCAAATGAATAAGGTATGCACCAATAAGATCAAGAACGAGCAGGCCAACAAGCAGCTGTGCCCAAAAAGGCAGTTGAAGCCATTGTAAAACGCCAAATGAATGGGCAATACTCCAGCGGCTGGCATTTACAATAACCAACGCAAAAGCAAAATTTACTATTATAGTTGTTATGGTAAAAAAAATATTTACGCCTGCGTGTTTCCATTTGTTATAACTGTGCCTGAATAACGGAATAGCGCCTTCAATTAACCAAAATATGGTGAGGCCGCCTGCAAGAATTAAAGCCCGGTAATGAGATGGAATGTTTTCAAAACCCAACAAAAACTTTTGAAACATGGCAAGATTTTTTTGACAGTACAAGGTAAGAAAATTTGTTCATGGCAAATAGTTCATAGCTAATAGTAAGAGTATGCCCGGCAGTTTATTGAAGTAGGAACCTGAGGCTGTATTTAAATTCAACGTGCTTGCTCCTCTATGAACGATGAGCCATGAACTATGAACCTTTTGATGTTAATTTCTTTTATCCAACCCCCAGGTAAGTTTGGTGCGCAGGGTAGAGAGGAAATTATTTTCATTAAGCAGCAGCAGGCTCATTTTAAATTTTTCTTTTTTTACCGCTAATTGTACATTTTTATCAACTATCTCCCTGCGCGCGTCAAGGGCGCAAATAAACTGTTCGCTTCTGCCTTCAATTTCAAATGAAATAATATTGTTGTCAGGTACTACAATTGATCTTACGTTGAGATTATGCGGCGCAACAGGTGTAATAACAAAACTTGACGACTCGGGAAAAACTATAGGGCCGCCGCAGCTCATATTATAGCCGGTTGAACCTGTTGGTGTTGACACTATTAAACCATCCGCCCAATACGAGTTTAAAAATTCGCCGTTAAGATAGGTATGAATCTTTATCATGGGGGATGTATCGCGCTTGTGTATAGCAAACTCGTTCAGCCCAAAAGGTGCTTCATCAAAAAGGGCGGGATCGGCATCCAGGTGAATAAGCGTTCTCTTGTCAATTATATAAGTCCCGTTAACCAGTGCGTCTACGGCTGTTGTAAGCTCCTCTTTACTAACACTTGCCAAAAAGCCAAGCCTGCCAAAATTTATACCCAGCACAGGTATATTTTTATCGCGTACCAGTGTAACAGTATCTAATATGGTACCATCGCCACCGAGGCTTATTAAAAAATCAATGGTAGCATCAAGCTCATTGAAGCCTGAAAAAAAATCAATGTTTGTATTATTGTGTTGGCTTAAATCGTAGTCGCCCAGTTGGGAATGCAGGCATATTCTAATATCATGCTTTTGCAACTCGCCTAATAATATATCAAGCTGGCTTTTCATGTCATCGCCCAAACCTCTGCTGTAAATGGCAATTTTCATGTGGGGAAAATTTATTGGTGGCCCTGGTTGTTAAACCACAACAGCAAGATAAATTAAAAGTCGGCTTGTACATGAAAAAACAAACCCTTTTCACCAAATTGGTTAATGCTGTATTCAAACTTAAACACTGCGTCGTACAGCGAAACAATGTCAAGGCCCATACCCCACGTTCTTAGCAGCTTATTGCCAAGCAGGCCGTTGCCCGGTGCGGTACTGTAGCCATAACCCGCGTCGCCAAAGGCTTTCAGGTAAAATTTAAATGGCACAGGTGCCAATTGTTGCTTTTTATATTTAGGCTTAAAAACAACTGTAAATAATTCCTTTCGCTCGGTAACACGCCCCACAATGCCCGCAACACCATCTAAAACATAATATTCAAGCCCCCTTAAAAAAATATCGCCATAACCAAATAGCTGCTGGTTATAATAGGGCTGGTCAAAAGGTGCACGTATAATACCTGCGGCCTGGAATTGTATGTTGGTTTTTGCAATAAAAGGATGGCTGTATGATGAATGAAACTCAAACTGGGTCATATCCATCTTTTTATTAAAGCCCCGCTGCAGTAAATAAAAATCAAATGCAAAACCATTAAGCGGGTAAGCAATATTATCAACGCCGAAATATTGCAACGAATATGACAGTTCAGGAAATGCTATTTTTTTGGCGCCGTACGAAAAATAATTAGGATTTAGCTTTGCAACACTATCAGCAACTTCTTCATAAACGTACGATAGCTTAAAGGAGTGCCTTGTTCTTACAGCGGGCCGGTACAGGTATGCGCCTTCTGCCCTTATTGTTTTCCTGGTATAATTATCATTTTCTTTATAAAATGCCTGTTTATTTTCAATAGTGCCATAATTCATTTCGTGCTGCTGCGAATAAAGGAACCTTATGTCGAGCCCGCTCTTCAAAGCCCTGTCGGCAAAAGGCTGAATATACCTTAAATCGACCTGGTGATTATAGCCGCTTATTAAAAATACATTGAGCATATCATTGCGGCCACTCACATTATTCTGCATAAATTTCAAGCCATAATTTACCCTTTTAAGGCTATGGTTTTCTTTAACCCACCATTGGTTAAAATTACGGTCAACCAGCTTAAAGTATGGTAAAGGAAAAAGGTACCACCTTTCTTTTACATCAACTTTTATAAACACAAGCTCACCCGACTGGCTTACAACGTATACATCTACGTAAACAAACAGGCTAGTGTTGGTTATTTGATCTTTTGCAAGCGTAAGCTTGGCCAGCAGATCTTTCTTTAAAATATAATCACCCTGCTTAAAGGGTATTTCCCGCTCAATAATGTAGGCTTTCGTTTTTTTGTTGCCTGAAATAGCTATATCGGCTACCAGCAATAGCGGAGAATTTACTGATGTATCAAACGCGTTAGTTGGAGCGGCATGCGGCGCAACTGTATCTTTTTGCGCAGCACAACACAGGCACATAGCACAACATATCCATAGTATTAGCTGCCTGTAAAAAAATTTCATTCAATGTACAGTTGGACTGGTAAATGGTAAAAATAGGCTTTTACACTTCTCTTTATTTTTATACGTATAATTTTAACAAACGTATGAAATAACCCGAAAAACATTTAAATGTTTAGGTAAGTCATCAAAAGATCAAGGTTTTCTTTCAATTCGTTTTCGTACAACTCCTCGCCAAAGTAGTAGCGAATGTTATAATCGTAGCGTTGCAGGGTGGCAATAATGTCAGATATTTCAAGCTTGTTAACCTTAACCGTAACCTGCAATAAACCGGTTGAGGTTTCAGTATAGGTATTTAATTGGGTTATATAGGCATCATTGGTTTCAACCAGGCGGCTTAATTCACCAAACGACAGGTTACGCTTATCCATTTCAATTACAATTACGCCACCGGGTTCGTCAACAGCATTAAAAATTGACAATGCGTGAATAAGTTTTTTTGCAGTTATAACACCAAGCAGCTCCTTGCTTTCGTTGACTACAGGCACAAGGGAAATATCGCCGGCTACAGAAACAAGCTTTACTGCGGAAAGAAAATGCTCATGTGGTAAAACGCTTGCCTGCAACAACTGCTCCTGTAATACATCCAGCAGGCTGTCTTCGTCTTCATCAAGCAATGCGTCCTTGCCTATAATGCCTGCAAAACCCTCTTCATTAACTACAGCAAGGTGCTCTACATGATAATCATCCATTAGCAAAAGGGCAAAAGATATTTTATCAGTAAAATTTACCTGCGGAAAATTAGTTTCTATGATATGCGATACTAACATATTTGCAACCTTGCGGTGATATGACACTAAATATCAGACTATCGCTGCAACAGGTTGTTTAAGCCTGGATAAAAATTGTTCCAGTATCCTGTTAAATTCAGCCGGTACTTCCATCATAGGGGCGTGGCCGCATTTGTCAATAAAATATAATTCGCTGTTGGGAATAAGCCTGTTAAATTCCTTTGCAACAAAAGGCGGCGTAACCGCATCGTTATTGCCCCAAATAAGCAATGTAGGCTGTTTAATTTGGTTTAGCTCCTCGTTAAGATTGTTACGGATGGCACTTTTTGCCAAAGCGATTATTTTAATAACCGTAATGCGGTTATTGGTAATGGCATACACCTCGTCAACCAGTTCCTTGGTGGCAGTTGCCGGATCGTAAAAGGTAACCTGGGTTTTTTTCTTTATATACTCGTAGTCGCCACGCTTTGGGTAACTGTCACCCATTCCATTCTCAAACAGGCCTGAACTGCCAGTTAAAATTAAAGATTTTATACGTTCCGGGTGTTTAAGAATGTGCACCAGCGCAACGTGGCCACCCAAGGAGTTGCCAAGCAGGTGAATATTATTGTACCCTTTCAACTCTATAAACTTTTGCACATGCTTTTCAAGGCCGCCTACAGTTGTATGAAAAATATCAAGGTCAAACAAAGGCAGCATAGGTACCACCACCTTGTACTTGGTGCGGAAATATTCTATAAGATCTTTAAAATTACTTAGGGCGCCAAACAACCCGTGCAGCAACATAAGGGTTTCGCCTTCCCCCTCTTCAATATACCTGAATTTATCTGTTTGTTTTATTTTATACTCCATTGTATTTCCTTAAAAAACCCGTTTCAGCAGTTTACCTGTTACAAATAAACGTAATTGAAACGAAAAAACCTTATTGTTTAGAAGGATGAATAAGCTAATACCGGATTAATTGCAAATTTACCTTATTTCTGCATAAAAATCGCCTATTGGGCAGTTCAGCCGGGTTTAGTACGTTAATTAATAATGAACGCCCCGAAGGTAAAAATGTTTAATGGCTATTAACAACTGAGCCGAAAAACTTTTCCAGCTGAACAAAAAGGTCTTTAAATATAGGTACCAATGAGCCGAGAAGGTTAATAGCCCTGGGGCCAAAGGGTTCAATTAAACTGTAAGTTTTAGATGCTTGTATCGTTTCGGGCTTAATTACATTCATTTCTGTTGCATAAAATAGCACTATGCTGTATATTATTACGTATAAAACAACATAAAATACTATACCACCCAGCCGGTTTAACCAGCCCAGCATTACAAATTCAACACTTTTTTGCAGCAAATTAGCAACCAGCCTTACTAAAATAACAACCGCTATAACTATAAGTAAAAACGATAGAAATGGTATCCACTGCCTGCTTATGTGTGTACTGTTTTGCAGCCAGCCTCCTACAACTATAGAAAATTTCATAGCGGCGGCAACACCAATGATAATGGCAAGAAAGGAAAATATGGCCACAATAAGGCCCCGTGAATAACCTTTAAAGCAGGCCATGGCCAGCACAACAAGAAGAATAATATCAATTATCATAGTAAAGTATGAGGCGGAAGGAATAAGGCGGAAAGTGAGCAATAACACAATACTCTTACACTAATGCGCCAACTTTTGCCTGGCAAACAATTAGAACGAAGGTAATACCAAAACATTGCGTTCAAGTAAGGCAAATATTAACCGGGATTGACGGTTAGCCTTTGCCTTCCATTTCCCAGAACACACACTTTACTTAGCAAGTAACTCTTTAACCACCGTTGATATAGCTTTGCCTTCAGCCCTGCCAGCCAATTTTTTTGATGCAACACCCATTACTTTACCCATATCAGCAGGTGAGGATGCGCTGGTTTCTGCAATTATTGCAGCCACCTCATCTCTTAATTCAGCTTCGCTTAATTGCTTAGGCAAAAACTTTTCAATAACGTCAATCTCATCAATTTCCTTTTGCGCCAGGTCGGGCCTGTTTTGTTTTTGGTATATATCTAATGAGTCCTTGCGCTGCTTTACCATTTTTTGCAAAATCTTCAATTCAGTGTCTGCGGAAATTTCGCCGTTTGCACCCGGTTCAGTTTTTGCTTTTATAATTTCGGCTTTAATTGCCCTTAAGCCACGTAAGCCAGCTTCATTCTTGCTTTTCATGGCATCTTTCATTTGCTCCATTACTTTAGCTTCCAGGTTCATATGGTTAATTTATTTTAAGTGGTGAATTATCTGCGGTTATTGTTTATTTTCTTTCAGCTGCTGGTCCCTGAATTTTTTGAAAAAATCCTTGGCGAAATTTTTCATATCATTTACCAGCTCATGGTTATGGGTGGCGCGGTCAAAGGTATCAGCCATGCCCATTATTGTTTGATAGTAAAAATCGGCCATTTCATCAACCATCATCTCCTTCGTCCACAGGTCAATATGCAGCGCTGTTTTTTCGGCGCCATCCCAAAATGCCACCAGCATGGCTTTTGCTTTTTGCGCTTCGTCTCCAGGGTTGGCCTGCCATGCTAATTGCTGGGGTATTTTGTCTTTATCAAGGTAAACGTCAATGGTTATAGTTGACTTGTCCATACAAATTATATAAAAGTTTCAATAATAAGGGCGAAAATATATTGATAATAATTATTCCTGTTTAGTTTTTTACCGCTGCTTCAATTAACTCCCAAAGCGATTTTGCTATCTCGTCACGGTTAACAGTTGCAGCCTGATCTTTGGCATTGTCCGCCATTTTTGTT
The DNA here is from genome assembly GCA_013285915.1 of Bacteroidota bacterium. Lineage (GTDB taxonomy): Bacteria > Bacteroidota > Bacteroidia > Chitinophagales > Chitinophagaceae > JABDFW01. The sequence goes on along the minus strand of JABDGS010000004.1, from coordinate 52,245 downwards.
TTTTGATCCTCGTTCTTAAACACATTTATTATAGCTTCCCCTAACAGCTCGCTATCAGCTGAACTAACGGCAATACCGGTATCGGTACCATATTCCTTTAAACTTTGGCTTGCTGAAACACTTATTACCGGTATGGCACACTGTAAAGCTTCTGCAACAGGCAAAATATCAGCATCGTTAACAGGGATGTGGATTATGGCGTAGGCACAGCCAAACAAAGAGGATTTCTCTTTTTCTGATAAACCATCCAGCGTTTGAACATCATCCCTGTATTTATAGGTAGCCAGTTTATCAACTATCTTCAGCGGAACAATATCATGTTTTGGCAACAATATTAATTGCATGGTGCTTTGCTGCCATTTTTTAAATTTTGAAAAAGCTTTAAGTATTGTTAACCACAGATCTACGTCTTTATCATCAAGCGTGCAGATAAAAAACTCTTTACCACTGGTGAACTCAGATTTTGTAAGCACCTTATCGTGCCATTCCCATACTTTGTAGTCTTTACCTGCACAGTAAGGTACAACGTGCGGGCTTTTTTGCGTTCTTTTTTCTATTATACCTGAAGCATGTTTTGAATAGGTAAAAACAGCCGCAGCACCTGAAGTATAGGCCGTAATATTTTTAGCAACAAGCTTTTTCCAGCCAGAATTTGCCTGCTTTATGTTTTCAAGAAATGTAGTGTCTGAAACAGCAAGCAATTGGGGTATTTTGGTTGACCTGCTATAGATGCCGTTAAGATTTACTACTACGTGGGCCTTTATTTGGGCAAGAATAGAAGGCAGCTTTACACTATACCACAAGCGTAAGCCAAAACTGCTGCCAGCCTTTACATGAATACCTATTACCGCATTTTCTGCAAGTGATTTGGTTTTATTACTGTAAAACACAAAATCTTCCAGTAATTGCACATCATAGCCCAGCCATGCTGCGTACTCCGACAACAGGTCGGACACATAAAAACCATAATCATTTTCTACCGCACTAATGTGATGAATTACCGCAATACGCATATATAAGTTTCAGGTTTCAAGTTCCAGGTTTCAAGTTTTTTTAATTAAGTGCACCCAAATTATTAGCTGGGCCTAAAAACTGTAAACATGAAACAGCAAACGCTTTTTAATTCTGTTTGGCCATTTTTTCTGCATTCTCCGCTACCTGCAGCGCCTCTATAAATTCATCTATATCGCCATTTATTACTGCATCCAGGTTGTATGATGTAAGGCCGATCCTGTGGTCAGTCACCCGGCCCTGGGGCCAGTTATAGGTGCGTATTTTAGCACTCCGGTCGCCGGTGCTTACCAATGTTTTACGGTGGCGGGCAATTTCTTCCTCGTGTTTGCGTACCTGCTCCTCGTACAACCGGGTACGCAGCATCGTCATAGCCTTTTCGCGGTTACCAAGCTGGCTGCGCTCTGTTTGGCAAACTACTACGGTACCGGTGGGTATGTGCGTAAGCATAACCTTGGTTTCAACCTTGTTTACGTTCTGGCCACCGGCGCCACCACTACGGGCTGTTTCCATTTTTACGTCGGCGGGGTTAAGTTCAAAATCCACCTCTTCTGCTTCTGGCATCACCGCCACAGTTGCGGCAGATGTGTGTACGCGGCCCTGGGTTTCAGTATCGGGCACACGCTGTACACGGTGCACACCACTTTCAAACTTTAAGGTGCCATACACATCCTCACCCTGTACCTCAACCACAACTTCTTTATAACCACCTACCGTACCTTCGCTTTCACTTACAATAGCCGTTTTCCACCCTTTTTTGCCGCAATACCGCAAATACATACCCAACAGATCACCAGCAAAAAGGCTTGCCTCATCACCGCCGGTACCCGCACGAATTTCCAGCACCGCATTTTTATCATCCTGCGGATCTTTGGGTATTAAAAGTTTGGTAAGGTGTTTTTCCAACTCTGTTTTTTTCTCCTCCAGTTCAGGCAGTTCCATTTTAGCCAGCTCACGCATTTCATCATCGTTGCTGTTTAACCCTTCTTTGGCAAAATCATAATCTGCCAATACCTTTTTGTATTCTTCAAAAGGCACAACAATCTTCTCCAGGTCGCGGTATTCCTTGCTCATCTGGCCAAACTCCTTTTGATTATTAATAATCGCAGGGTTGGTAAGGGCTACACCCACCTGTTCAAATCGTGCCTTTATGGCTTCTAACTGGTCAATCATCTCTGCTTTGTTTGAATGTTCCGGAAGTTTAAATGTTTGAGAAGTTCTCTAATCCAATAGTTCCAAACATTTACAATCTTCCGAAAGCGGCTGCAAAATTACGGGTTTTAAAGCAGGTTTGATCGTTTGAAAGTTTGTGGGTTTGTGGGTCTAAAAAGTTTGATTTTAAATTTGATAATATATTTACGCAAGTTGGTGGAATGCCAACTTTTTAATAACTTTATCCTTTCAATCAGTATGAGTTTATGTGGGGACCCAAACTGGTTATTAATAAATATTGCTTTATTGATGAATAGAGCTATTTTTTAACAACCGAAACCAGTTTTATGGTTATCATCAGCTTAAGAAAATTAGATGATTTTGCACGTAAGCATGCTGATTCACGCAAAAGCCTGGCCACTTGGAAAAAGATTACAGAGGGCGTAACCTGGAAAAGCAGGCAGGATGTTTTAAATTCTTTTCCGCACGCCAAAATGTTAAAAAATAACAGGGCGCGTTTTGAAATATTGCACAACCAATACAGGCTTATTGGGGAGATAGATTATGCAGATGAAATAGTTGAAGTTAGGTTTATTGGAACGCATAATGAATATGACAAAATTGACGCAGGAACAGTATAAATTATGCAGGCATGGTTTATTATAGAAAATGAAGAAGAGTATCAAAATGCAATGGTGCGTTACCAGCAGGTGAAGGCAACTAAAAAAGGTACTCTAGAGCATAAAGAGAAAATGCTGCTGGCAAAGCTTATTAGCGAATATGAGAATAAAACATCTATCCTCCCTGAATTAGACCCGGTTGAATTTATTAAAATACGAATGGAAGATTTTGGCTATAAGGCGGCGGACCTTGCAGAAGTGTACGGTGATAAAGGCACTATAAGCAAAGTACTAAATTATAAGCAGCCGTTGTCATTAAATATGATACGCAAATTCAGTAAGTTGCTGCATATACCGCCCGCTATACTTATTAAAGAATACGAACTGCAACAACAGTGAGCTACCTAAAATTTACCGCAGATAAAATTTTTAACGGAACGAAGTTTTTAGAGGATAAACAGGTGCTAATTACTACGCAAACCGGCGTTATTGAGAATCTTGTCCCCTTGTCGGAAGGCGGCGATGATGTACAATACCTCGCAGGTATACTTTCACCGGGTTTTATTAATAGCCATTGCCACCTGGAACTTAGCCACATGAAGGGCATTATACCCGAAAAAACCGGGTTGGTTGATTTTGTAATTACGGTAATGCAGCAGCGGGGCTTTGCCGAAGAAGTAATTTATAATGCCATTGAGCAGGCCGAAGCCGAAATGATCAGCAACGGCATTGTAGCTGTTGGCGATATTTGCAACACTGCACACACGCTGCCGCAAAAGCAAAAAGGCGGCCTGCATTATTACAATTTTATTGAAGCAACTGGTTTTGTACCGGCCTTCGCCCAAAAACGTTTTGAGCAGGCGGAAGCAGTTTGGAAGCAATTTGAAGACAGTGAAAAGTTAAAAGTTAAAAGTGAAGAGTTAATTGACCGACAACTTTTAACTTTTAACTCTATACTTTTAACTTCCTCCATCGTTCCTCACGCCCCTTACTCTACTTCCCCTGAGCTAATGCGGCTTACAAATGAACATTCGGCAGGTAAAACTATTACTATACACAACCAGGAATCTCAGGAGGAAAATGGCTTTTTTCTAACAGGTGAAAGTGGTTTTAGAAGACTATTCAAACTGTTTAATATTGACATTTCCTTCTTCCAGCCACCGGGCAAAACAAGCCTGCAAACCTATTTGCCAGAACTGGATAAGGCAGGTAAATTGATAATGGTGCATAATACGTTTACCAGTGAAGAAGACGTTTTTTTCGTCAATCGTCAATCGTCAATCGTCAATCGTGAAAATTCAAATCAATCTGCTCCAAAGGAGTCCAGTAAGACAATCCACAACCTGCAATCTCCAATTTGGTGCCTTTGCCCCAACGCCAACCTTTATATTGAAGACACTTTGCCGCCGGTTGATATGCTTCGTAAGCATAACTGCAATATAGTACTTGGTACCGACAGCCTTGCAAGCAACAACATGCTTTGCATACTGGGAGAAGTAAAAACCCTTCGCAGGCATTTCCCTCACATTGGCCTTGAAGAAATGCTGCAATGGGCTACCCTAAATGGAGCCAAAGCACTGGGTATGGATGGCTTGTTAGGCGGCTTTGAAAAGGGGAAAAAACCGGGAGTTTTGTCATTCAACTATGAATTGAATGAGTTGAAAAGATTAGCCTGATTGCTTTAACGGGCTTAATTATTCTTTTTAATTTTCAATAATCCGTTACATCCCAAAAATCCTGCAAAATCCCCGTACAGACGGTTATCTTTGCAGCCCAAAATTTATATGCCATGTTTAACAGCAGGACAAAGATCAAGGCCTTGCTCAGCAGTGAGCAAACGGGCCAGGAAGTAACAGTAATGGGTTGGGTACGCAGTTTTAGAAACAACCAGTTTATAGCGTTAAACGATGGCAGTACCAATAATAACATACAGGTAGTGGCTGAACTGGGCCTGCTTGATGACGCTACGCTTAAACGTATAACACCCGGTGCATCGCTTAAAGTGGTGGGACAGTTAATTGAAAGTTTAGGCAAGGGGCAAAAAGTAGAAGTGAAGGCCAAAAACATTGAAATACTGGGTGATTGTGACCCTGAAAAATACCCGCTGCAGCTTAAAAACAGGCCAACATTGGAATACCTGCGCGAAAAAGCACACCTGCGTTTTAGAACAAACACATTTGGCGCGGTGTTTCGCGTAAGGCATAGCCTGGCATTTGCAGTGCACAAATTTTTTAACGATAAGGGTTTTGTTTACCTGCACACCCCAATAATTACCAGCAGCGATGCGGAAGGTGCTGGTGAAATGTTTAGAGTTACTACCCTGCCGTTTGACAAAACACCACGCAAAGAAGATGGTACCGTTGACTTTGCCGAAGATTTTTTTGGCAAAAGTACCAACCTTACTGTAAGCGGCCAACTGGAAGGTGAACTTGGCGCTATGGCTTTTAGCGATATATACACCTTCGGCCCTACGTTCAGGGCGGAGAACAGCAATACTACCCGCCATTTAGCTGAGTTTTGGATGATTGAGCCTGAAATGGCATTTTATGATATTGAGGATAACATGAACCTTGCAGAGGAGTTTATAAAATACATTATTAAACATGCAATAGAGCATAACGCTGATGATATTGCATTTTTGGCCCAGCGCCTGGCTGATGAGGAAAAACAGTTGCCACAGGATAAACGCAGTGAATTTGGACTGGTTGAAAAGCTTGAGTTTGTATTAAATAACCCCTTTGAACGCATAACATATACCGAGGCTGTTGATATTTTATTACAAAGCCCGGCATACAAAAAGAAGAAATTTGAATACGACGTTAGTTGGGGAATTGACCTGCAAAGTGAGCACGAGCGTTATCTTGTTGAAAAGCATTTTAAAAAGCCGGTAATTGTTACAGGATACCCCAAGGCTATTAAGGCCTTTTATATGCGCCAGAACGACGATGGTAAAACTGTGGCGGCCATGGACATACTTGCACCGGGCATTGGAGAAATTGTTGGCGGCAGCCAGCGTGAAGAGCGGCTTGAAAAACTGGAAGAGCGTATGCGCGAAATGCATATACCGGTTGAAGATTTGGACTGGTACCTTGATACCCGCCGTTTTGGTGCGGTACCGCATGCGGGCTTTGGCCTTGGCTTTGAACGTATGGTACTTTTTGTTACCGGCATGACCAATATAAGGGATGTAATTGCGTTTGCGCGTACACCTAATAATTGCGAATTTTAAAAAATAGCCTAAAAGCTGCGTATTTTACATATTTGCCTGTATATTTGCAGCCCAAATTAAAGCACCAAAGGAAGAAAATTCCAAATTCCAAGCTTAGAATTTTAAGATTTGTATTTGGACTTTGGTACTTAAATTTTGATATTTGCTTAATGCAGTTGGTGCGGTAGCTCAGTCGGTAGAGCAAAGGACTGAAAATCCTTGTGTCGCCGGTTCGATCCCGGCCCACACCACACAAAGTAAAGCGGTTATGACGAAAGTTGTAATCGCTTTTTGTTTTGACACAACTATACTCTATTTATTAGTGTGCAGCCTGGTATATGAAACTATGCAAAAACTATTTGTCGCTATTCACAGTCAAAGCTTGTTGCGGCACCGCAGCAATAAGTTTCTCCAATTGCGATATGCGCTGCCTTATTGGTTTTGCTTCATCAAATGGCACATCTTTTTGAATGGCAAATCTTAAACAGATCTTTTCGGCTTCAAGCTCTTTCTTCAGCTTTTCAATATCGTGTGTGTGTTCCATACAATAATGATTTTTAAAGCAGAAGTTGTGTGTTTATCAATGGTCAGTCAAATTACATCCGTTGTTGCCAAAACAGCAATAGCAATCAATTATTTATGGCAGCATTTGCTGTGTTATAAATTAAGCGGCTAACGTAAATTGCCTTTCCTTGACCCCCTTATACAAAAAACTATGCCAGCAATCAGCTTTCCGCATGCTTATAGCCTTAGCCAAACGTAGATGATTGATTTTTTTAACGTATTGTTTCCATATAATTAATACACTCTATTTACCGCTAAAACAAAACAAGGTACACGGCTACGCTGCTGTTTCCTCTATAACAGCCACCTTCGGCTATAGCTTTTATTAGTACCGGTGCATATAAAAAAGCCACCTGTTTTATTGGATGGCATTTGTTTATTACGCTTAAATATTATTTGTAAACTGTTGCGCTATGCAGCATTGCATTGTTTGCAAACGCCGCTAACTATAACATCTGTTTGGCTGCTTGTAAAGCCCATAGGTAATTGAACGGCAGGTATGCTTACATGGTCAAGGCAAAAAGTGGTGCCGCATTTATCGCATACAAAATGTATATGGTTATCGTGGTGGTGGCCTTCAGCGCAATCGTCTTTACATAGTGCATAACGTATGCTGTTATCTGCAGTAGGTATAGAGTGTATAATACCTTTTTCAACAAAGGTTTGCAGTGTGCGGTAAATAGTAACACGGTCAAACTGTTCACCCGACAGCCTTTCAATATCAGCATGCGCCAACGCGCCGCTTGACTGGTGAAAAAATTCCAGTATACGTTTGCGGCTGTCTGTAACACTTAACTGACTTCGCTTTAATATCTCTGATACTGCTGCTTCCATACAATGTTTAATTAATAACTAACTGCAGAAGGGTTATTTGCTTTTTCCCGCAGCAGTTCTTTTATATCACTTTGCAACTGTTTTAATTCATCATTTTTTAAACCGTCATATACCTGGCCGCGCACATTGCCGTTCTTATCAACCAGCGCAAAAAACTGTGTGTGTAAAAACTGGTCGTTTATATTAACCACGGCATTTTTTGGATCGTCAAGCAGGTAACTGTTACGTGCCGCCTGGTAAAGACTGTCCTTACGGCCGGTTAAAAAAACCCATTTGTGCCCGTCAACACCAAGTTTATCAGCATATTTTTTAAGTACTGCTGCGGTATCAATTTCAGGGTCCACGGTGTGGCTAACGATCATGAAGTCTGGGTTATCTTTAAACACATTGTACACCATACTTTGCATATTGGCGTTCATGCGGGGGCAAATACCTTTGCAGGTAGTAAAAAAATAATTAACCACACATACCTTACCCAGCATATCTTTTTCAGTAAATGGTTTACCATCCTGTGTTGTAAACGTAAATGGTTTTACAGTGCTTAATACAGGGGACTTGCTGTGAAAGTTAGACGCCAGGGTTGCATAGGTATCTGCCTTAAAAAGGTCGCCTGGGGTTTTTACTTCACCCAATACCACTATGAGAAAAACCGCTACCAGCACAAAAAAGAAAATGCTGTAGCCAACCACCTTTTTATTGCGCATAAAACAAATTGTGGTGCAAAGGTAATCAGCATTTTGCGTTGTTTAGCAATTTGCAGTGCGCTTAACTTTTGTTTTGCAACAAAGTTGCAAATATGTACCTTTGCGGGGGTGATGCGCAAATCAAAAAATAGCATAAACTGGGACGGACTGGGCATATTTGTGTCGGTGGCATGTGCCATACATTGCGCTTTGCTGCCCATATTTTTAACCTCCTTACCCTTGTTGGGAGTTAATATTATACACAACCAATTGTTTGAAATTGGGATGATTGTAATTGCTTTTGCAGTTGGCGCTAACGCCCTGTACCACGGGTTTAAAAAACATCACCATAACATTTTACCTCTTGCCTTATTTGCAGCAGGTATGCTTTGCCTTTTGGCCAAACAGGTATGGCATAATGTTGAATTGTTGTTTTTACTGCCTGCGGTATTGCTTATTGTAAGTGCGCACATTTTTAACTACAGGCAATGCAGTGTAGGGCATAAGTGATCGACCTAATCCCTACTATCGGCAAACGGTAGCGGCGGCATTGATTTTTCAAGGTTTTTAATATTCTGTAAATTTTCCCTGGCGTAAAACGTAAGCTTTTTAATATAAGGCATGAATTTGTCGGTGCCAACTTCATATACGGCCTGTCCGAGGATTGTTGGCTTGCCATTAGAATATATGACAAAGAAACTCGTATTCCTATCAAACCCAGGTTGTTGTACAAGTCTTGTTGTTGGTAATTGCAACAGGGGGTTTTTCTGATAAATAGACGCAATTTTCTGTAACTCAGGCAAATATTGTTTAAATGATGGAAAAATTTGAAGTAGTGAGTCGGTTTGCGCGGACACATCGTAATGTACCATATCAAAAAACTTACTTATTTTAAAGTTTTCCCATCCCTTGTCAAACCTTTCTGGCAACTCATTTAACGATGACTTGGTCAATATTTTAAAATAGTTATCGCAATTTACCTGGGCATATCTTACCAGGCCTTGCAAAAAACGTATCTTACTGTTGTTGTCTAACGATAAAATTTTTTTACGGTATGCAGACAGAAAACTGGTATCATCCCAAATATGCCGCAGGCCGTTTATTGAGTTGCTGTCGCGGGATATATTCTGTACTCCCACCTTTTCAAAGTCATTAAAGCACGGGCACGTTGCAGTAACCATATTGCTATAAAGACTTGCATATTTGGTATACAAATCATCATTTATTTCAAAATATCTTTTCAACGCTATCTTATCCACGATAGGTAACAGCCACGCGAACAGGCTTTTCGTGTCTTTAAATTCACCGGTAAACAACAGTGTTCTTATTTGAGCGGTAACGTCGTCATTGTGTGGTATAAGAACCTTTGTGTTTGCGATGGATAATCTTACAGGCCCAAACTCCTCTTCCTTAAACAGTTCAAAATTTAATTCAATTTTGTCTGCAATTTTAGCAAGCGCAACACTGTCTAATTGTGCAAGGCCTTTTGTTGCAATTGCAATTGCAATGATTAAGAGGCATATATTTTTAGACATATATAATAAGGTTGAAAATAAATAATTATGCCACACTATAACTCATATTACCATCCTTCTCGTCTTTAAGCTGTATGCCAATGTTTGCAAGTTCGTTACGTATTTTGTCACTGGTTAAATAGTCTTTTTTTGCGCGGGCATCTTTGCGAATGTTTATAAGCAACTGCAGTACACCATCAAGCTTATTGTCATTTGTTTCCTGCTCATCCTTCAGCCCAAAAATATCTTCAAGATAGGTTTTCATTTTCGCCTGCAATGCCTCAATGGTTTTACTGCTTAAAGCTGTTGGTGATATATGTTTATCTTTTATGCCATTAATAACAGGCACAAGCTCAAACATGTTGGCTAATACTTTTGCGGTACTAAAATCATCATTCATAAAATCGTCAAACTCATCCAGCAATGCATTAACTTTTTTATCAAGTTCAACATCATCAGCCACTTCATACTTCGTACCTCGTGCCTCGTACTTACTCAAATTATTATAGGCTTCCCACAGGCGTTTAAGGCCACGTTCAGAGGCTTGCAGGGCCTCGTTGCTAAAATCGAGCGTAGAGCGGTAATGCGTTTGCAAAATAAAAAACCGTATAACCATGGGCGAATAAGCCTGTTCTAAAACAGGACTGTTGCCGCTAAAAAGCTCAGTAAGCTTTATAACATTATTATAGCTTTTACCCATTTTTTTGCCGTTAATGGTTATCATGTTATTATGTAACCAATAACGTGCAGGCATAATATGGTTGCAAACGGTGCTTTGCGCAATTTCGCACTCGTGGTGCGGAAACTGCAGGTCCATACCGCCACCATGTATATCAAATTCGCTGCCCAGATATTTTGCACTCATTGCAGAGCATTCTATATGCCACCCAGGAAAACCTTCACCCCAGGGGCTTTGCCAGCGCATAATATGTTCCGGTGGCGCATTTTTCCATAAAGCAAAATCCGCCTTGTTTCTTTTCTCTTCCTGGTTGTCAAGCTCGCGGGTGGTTTCCAGCATATCATCAAGCACCCTGCCGCTTAGTATGCCATAAGGCTGGCCAAGCTTAGAAAAATCAGTGTTATATTTCTCTACATCAAAATAAACCGAGCCGTTTGACACATACGCGTAGCCGTCAACAATTATTTTTTCAATCATTACAATTTGCTCAATAATATGGCCGGTGGCTGTTGGCTCAATCGCAGGATCAAGATTATTAAACTGGTGCATGGCCCAATGAAAAAGATTGGTGTATTTCTGCACAAGCTCCATGGGCTGCAGCTTTTCAAGCACAGCCTTTTTGCTTATTTTATCTTCAGCTTCACGGCCTTCTTCTTCAAAATGGCCTGCATCAGTAATATTGCGCACATAGCGTACTTTATAACCCAAATGCATAAGGTAACGGTAAACAATATCAAACGTTATAAACGGGCGTGCGTGGCCCAAATGGCTTTCGCCGCTAACAGTGGGGCCGCACACGTACATGCCTATTCTGCCGGGCGTTATTGACTGAAATACTTCTTTTGTACGGGTTAAAGAATTATATACTTTAAGCTGTGACATTTAGATACAAGATTTTTAGTTGGCGATTGATTGAGTAAACTAAGGTATAGAAGATAAGGCATTGCTGAACAGATCAGCAGCCGAAGCAACAACAACTGTATGTATAACACTGTGTCATGAAGATGCAAATGTAATTTATTTTTTCAAACTTACGTCACTAACCAGCATAACGTGGTCGCTTAGATCTTCGTCCACCATATCAAATTGATGAACGGTAAAATTGTTATCGGGCATAATATAATCTATACGCAGTGCAGGTGCCAGCGAGTTAAAAGTGCTGCCAATGCCAAAATCTTTTTGCAAAAATGCATCCTGCCTGTTACCGCGTATATGAAAATAGGTGTACGAGCCTGGTACATCATTAAAATCGCCGCACATTATGCTGGCAATGCGACAACTGTCTAATTCACTGCGCACCAGTAATGCCTGTTTGCCCCGCTCTTCAAACGCCTGTTTCATTTTTTGAAAAATATTTTTTGATGCCGCCAATGGCTGTTTATCTTCTTTAATCTTGTTAATATCAGAATAATCTTCCTTACTAAACTTAAATGATTGAAGGTGAGATGTATAAATACGCAGTGTATCGTTGCCAACATGCAGGTCAGTAAAAATAAGGCTTTCGGGCCTGCCTGGGTATTGTATGCGCCCGCTATCTGTTATGGGCAATTTGCTAAAAATAATACTGCCATACTGGTAAAAGCCATTTTCTTTATTTACATCTTTCGAGAAATAGTAATATGGGTACACAGCAGTAAAAAGGCCAATATTATTAGCTTCCTCGCCACGGGTGGTAGAGTTATTAAATTCCTGCAGGCATACAATATCAGGCTGCAGCTTTAAAATTGCCTCAGCTATTTCAATGCGTGTGTGCTTTTTTTTATCGGCGTTGTTGCTAAGCCCGTACATGTTACCAACATTCCATGAAACTATCCTAATACGCGATGCTGGTTTTGCGGCGACAAATTTTGTAGCCGGGTGAACGGCAAACAAAACACTAAGCTGTTTGTACCCCACCAATAAAACCAAAACAGGCAGTAATGAATAAAGGGGTTTAATAATAAGCCAGAAGAAAGCAGAAAATATAAGGAGTATTATAAGGTATGGTAATGAAAGGCTTAAAAAACCAAATATGGGCCAGGATGCAGTGCTTACGAATGGTGCAAGACAGGCAATAAGGTAAAAGGCACAAATAAAAATATTCAGCCCTATAAACAACCGTTTAAAAAACTTGCGTACCATATTGCCTGCTGGTTAAACCTGTAAGTAAGTAAACTACACAAGTTTAAAAGTAGGCTTTAAAACTGAAAACCTACTGTTAAGCTCATGGTTTTGTTCTTTGAGTCGGGGTTGGGCGTTTTGTCGCCGTAAGCTATAGCAGCCAGGCCTTCCTCATAATTTAATGCAAGGCGCAATTTCCAGTAGGTAATGCCCGCTATGCCGGTAAAGCCATAATCGTACTTCTTCATGTCGCCAAATGTTTGCGGCTGCACCAAAGTGCTTGTAGGGTTGCCCCAAACAATTTTATCATGGCCAGAAACAGATGCTTCTCCGCCAAGCTGGCCGCTAATACCGCTATAGCTGGTTTTACCGCCAATACCTTCCGCTATATAGCCACCAACACCAACAAAAAACTTAAAATTGCGGTTTAGCTTATGGGTATATTCAAAACCTATCGGCAACTCTAAATATAATGGGCGTGATGTACTGAATATGTGAAAATAAGGTGTGTCGGCATATACCCTGCTGCCTTTTTCCGTTAGCCTGGCGCCTACCTGCAGGGAGAAGTTTTTTACCAGTGGCCAGTTGCCTGCTATACTAAAACTTATACCGCCAACCTGCTTTGCCTGGGTAAAAGCTGAGGCACTGTTTGCCGGGTTTGAATAAATTGACCAGTTTGAGCCGGCAGTTATAATAAGGGAAAATGGGTCAATTTCATCCTTAGACGATTTTGGTTTTGCCTTGGTTTGCGCCACAACTGATGATGAAACAAGTACTATAAATAAAGAAAAGAAAAGGAATTTTTTCATGAGCAATTATTATTAAAAAATCTTTGCTGGGCGAATATCAATAAAATGATGTGTTAATAAAGTTAAAATAAACGGGTTACGCTAATTTTTTGCAAATGTAAACATTCACAGCCTACCCAGCCCTGCCCTAAAAGATAATTTGCAGCTTTATAAATCCCGTTACAGGCAGTTTACGGGTTTTTTGGTTTATTGCCCTATCTTCAACCCATGCCGGCAAATTTCTCAAATAACGCAATGTTTCGCCGCCGCCTGTTAAAAAATAAAGGTGCTGTTTTTGGTTTGGTAATAATTGCGCTTGCTTTTTTGACGGCGGTGTTTTGCTATTTTTTAGCGCCTGATAATTCGCCCAACGCTAACAGGATAATACCCGAAATTGCTAACCATAAGCCGGGTTTTAGCATTAAACTGTTGAAAATTGACAAGCAAATTGGTCCGGATGATAATAGTTTCTTTAGAACATTGGCCGGTGGCAAAAGAGATATTTACGATTACGTGCCCATTACCGGCTACAGCGTTGTAAACGACAGCCTTATTGTTACCAAATATGTGGATGAAGGCGTTACTGAAAAAGCAGGCTACCCGCTTATAGCAATAGTGTACCATTTTACCCCGCAAAAAAACATTGTACAACAAACTTTTTGGCTGGGTACCGACAAATTTGGCAGGGATATTTTAAGCAGGCTTATTATTGGCACGCGGGTTAGCCTTAGCGTAGGTTTAATAACGGTTGTTATTTCGTTAACTATTGGCATAATGCTGGGTGCGCTGGCCGGTTACTTTAAGGGCTGGATAGATGATATTATTATGTGGCTTATAAATGTTATATGGAGCATACCCACTTTACTGCTGGTTTTTGCTGTTACGCTACTATTGGGTAAAGGTTTTTGGCAGGTTTTTATTGCAGTTGGCCTTACCATGTGGGTAAATGTAGCCAGGCTGGTACGCGGGCAGGTATTAGCCGTTAGGGAACTGGAGTATATTGAGGCAACAAGGGTGTTAGGTTATTCCAACGCCCGCACTATTGTGTTGCACATATTGCCCAACATACTGGGGCCGGTTATGGTGATAGCAGCAAGTAATTTTGCCTCAGCTATAGTAATTGAAGCTGGTTTAAGCTTTTTAGGCGTGGGCGTGCAGCCGCCGCAACCCAGCTGGGGCTTAATGATAAAGGAGAACTATAATTTTATCATTACTAACAACCCCATGCTTGCCCTTGAGCCCGGCATTGCTATAATGTTACTTGTGCTTGCCTTTAACCTGTTAGGCAATGGGTTGCGGGATGCGCTGAATGTGAAGGGGTGAGGAGTTTCATGGCAAATAGTTCATGGCTCATAGTATGTCAACTCCGTCATTTTGAGAAATATCCTATTATCTCTAATATTCCTGTTTAATATTTACTTTTCATCAATCTGCGATCCGCCATCGCCAATCCGCAATTCCTGCTATCTTTGCGCTCCTAAAATGAGTGTATGAAGTTTTATAGCCTTATAATCAGATACCGCTTTTGGCTTAGTATAGTGGCAGTAGTGCTGGCGGTATTGGTGAATATGACCAGTGGTTTTTGGCCTGCTTTTGTGCTGTATTTCCTGGCGGTGATCGGCTTATTTTCCAATTTCTTTATCGGCCCAATGCGTTTGATACAGGAGCCTATGGAACAGGGCAATGTGGAAGAAGTGCAAAAAATATTAGACAGCATTTGGTTTCCCGGCCTGTTATATAAACCTATCCGTTCAACATATTATACTGTTAAGGGCAACCTTGCAATGATGAACCAGGATTTTGACGCTGCCGAAAAACATCTTAAAAAAAGCTCAGCACTTGGTGCGGCAATGCCGGAGGCAGAAGGCGCCAACAAATTGCAGTTAGGCATGATGGCTTTGCAAAAAGGCGATTTCAGGGCAGGCGAGGGCTACATACGTGCTGCCATACGTGCCGGCATACCTGACAAAGAAAGCCAGGCCGTGGCCTATTTAAGCATGTGCCAGATATTTATGAACAAAAGAGAGTTTCGTGCTGCAAAAGAGTTCTTCCGCAAGGCAAAAGCAATGAAACCCACCACCAAGGAAGTTGTAACCCAAATAAAAGAGATAGAAAAATATATTTCAAGGATACCGGGATAGAGGATTGCAGATTACCCGATTGTCCCGAAGGGATCACTTTGTGACAGATTGCAGATTGGATTGAGGCGGGTGATAGAACGCAGATGGTGAGAGTTTCCAGGATAAAGAGGATATTCAAAAAAGAGGCAATCTTAAACAGACCGCCTCTTTTGCTTAGATATATACACGCACATTAATTATCCCTCTTTATAATTCTTCGGCCCTGTGCATCGGCCGGCCCTAATAGTTCATCCAGCTTTTTATCGTAATCCGCGCGGGTTAGCAGCTTACCGCCAGACGGAGCTTTTAATTCTTTTGCATCGGCAGATGTTTTTATTTCTTTTGCTGCAAATACAATCCTGCTGCTGTCAATATCAACAAGCAACACGGTGCCCGGCAAGCCTGTAAACCTGTCTGGCCCTGCAGGCACGGGTATATCTTCAGTATACCATGCAACCACTTTACTACCGCGTTCGGTGGTCATGGTAGCCTTTTTACACGTATGGTTTAAAACAGTTTTTGTTTCGTCAGCAAGCTTCCATCCCTGTGGCTTAAGGGTGTCTGTTATTATATATTTTTTTTCTTCCAGCGTATTTTCCTGCAACAGTTTGCCGCTGCTAAAGTTTTTGTACAAAGCGCCGTCGTCGCCGGGGCCACTAAACCTCATTACAACATGTGCACCGCCGTTATTGCTTTCAAAAGGGTCTGGTGCATCATCTTTTGGTGCGGGCTTGTACACCGATACAGTGTCTTTAAAATACAGCTCATAATTGGCTGTTTGAAATTGCGGAACCATGGCTTTCATTTGCTCATCCTGCATCATGCGGTGAGCATCAATCTTGCGTTCATATACTATTGTGCCTTCTTTTGTTTGTGCATGCAGGCCTACTGCACCGGCAAAAGCTGCAATAAGCATCGCGTATTTTTTCATTTGTTCAAATGTTTATGGCGTAAAACTATTGTGCGCGGCAGTTAACAAAACTTGTTATAAGGTTAATTAAGGTTAATGGCGTGGCGCGGCTACGGCAGCATTACATACTTTTGTTGCCTGCATGGCTAATACAGTTACAATTAAGGTAAACCGCCTGGCATTGTCCAGGGTATTAATGATAAGCACAATTGTGCTTATTGCAGGTTTCCAGGTGTATTGGATAAAAAAATTGTACAGGGAAGAATGGGATGGGTTGAAAAAAGAAACAGATGTAGCTTTTAGAGATGTTATGTATAAACTGCAGGTAAGCAGGTTTAGAAATGACACCACTTTTTTTGGCAGCCACCTGCCTGATAACCTTTTTTTGTTTGACCTTATTGACAGTGTTAAAGGCAACATAGGCAGTGGCCCGGTGCACAAAACAGTTAAACTTAACGGCGGCGGCCAGTTTACTGTATCAGTTGAAGCCAATGTGCGGCACGATACGCTGCATACCATCAAAGACAGTTTTATCAGGCATATCAATACCCTGCAAAGTAACCTGCAGTTGCCGGGTGGCGATACTGAAAAAGTTATAAAATATTATTCGGGTAACCCTGTTGCCATAAATAAGCCGTTAAACATAAAGCAAATTGATTCAGCCTATAAAAAGGAACTTGCCAATGCTGGTATTACTGTGCCTTACACCATACAAATGATAACGGGTAAGGAGAAAGATGTGGTAAAAGATAGTAACCCGGATGAGCTTAAAACCAATTTTATATTTGTGGGGCTTTCAGGCGCTTATGCCTACCAGGCTACATTTGGCAGCGCTTATGGTTATATACTAAACAGGCTTAAGTTACCCATGCTTATAGGGCTGGTGCTTATTGCATTTACCATTGCATCGTTTGTGTTTTTATACCGCAACCTGCGCGCGCAACAAAAGCTTGCGTTGCTTAAAAATGAATTTATAAGCAATATAACGCACGAGCTAAAAACACCCATAGCAACGGTTAATGTTGCTATTGAAGCTTTGCGCAACTTTAATGCCCTGCAAAACCCCGAGCGAACAAGAGAGTATCTTGATATATCTGCACTTGAGCTGCAGCGCCTGAGCATGCTGGTTGATAAAGTGCTTAAGCTAAGCATGTTTGAGAATAAAGAGATTGAACTGAATAAAGAAAATATTGACCTGCACCAGCTTGCCGCCGAAGTTATAGCAGGCCTTAAGCTGCAGCTTGAAAAGGCAGGTGCATACATACAGCTTACTAAAGATGGCAGCGACTTTGTACTTAAAGCCGATAAGCTGCATATAACCAGCGTATTATATAACCTAATTGATAACGCCCTAAAATATAGCAAAGAAAAACCGGCAATAACAGTGCATTTAACACGGGACGGCGACTTTATTATTATGGCGGTATCTGATAACGGCATTGGTATTTCACCTGCGTACAAGGATAAGATATTTGAAAAATTTTTCAGGGTGCCGTCGGGCGATCATCATAATATAAAAGGTTATGGGCTTGGCTTAAGCTATGTACACCATATTGTGCTGAAGCATGGGGGCACCATTAGTGTTGAAAGCACAGAAGGTAAGGGCAGCACATTTATTATTAAACTACCCGTAACATGAGCAGGATAAAGATACTATACACAGAAGACGAGGTGTTTTTGGGTAAAATAGTGAAGGAAACGCTTGAGGGGCGCGGATTTGAGGTGGTAATGGAAACAAACGGCGCAGCAGTGCTGGATGCTTTTAAAGAAGAGCAACCTGATATTTGCGTGCTTGATGTTATGATGCCCAACCGCAACGGCTTTGAAGTTGCAGAAGATATAAGGCTGATAAATGATGATGTGCCTATTATTTTTCTTACAGCAAAAACACAAACAGAAGATCTTGTAAAAGGCTTTAGAACAGGCGGAAATGATTATATACGCAAGCCATTTAGTATGGAGGAGCTGATAGTGCGTATTGAAAACGCGCTGCGTGTAAAAAAAGATGCCGGGCCCGCACAAATAACGGCTGACTTTATAAACGTAGGTAAATATATCTTTCACCTTAACAGGCAAGTGCTGGTGTTTGAAGCGGAGGAAAAGAAGCTGTCTTACCGCGAAAGCGAACTGCTTAAATACCTTTGGCAAAACCGCAATAACATTATTGACCGCAGGGATATTTTGCAGGTTATTTGGGGCAACGATTCCTTCTTCAACAGCCGCAATTTAGATGTATACATTACAAAACTCCGTAGCTACCTTAAAGCCGACGATGCAGTTGAAATACTTACCATAAAAGGCGTGGGATATAGGTTTGTGGTGGGGTAAAAACAACACTGCCCCCCTAAATGTATATGCCTTAAGTTAGCATTATTTGATTACCGCAGTAAAAGTGCCAGCACAATCATATCGCTGCAAAGTCGCCCGGTCTTGCCGTTCGGGCAGGATTTTACTTCTAGGGTATTAGCGCATCGTTAGTAGCAGTCCATAAAAAAGGCACGCCTAAACATGTCCTAATATATTGCATCACAATCTGCAATCCGCAATCACATCACTTGCTCAAATACATGCTCTTCTCTTTATAAAGCGTTCTAAAGTATGGGTCGCGCAGGTCTTTTATAAAGCGTATGGCCTCACCCGTACTCTTCATTTCAGGGCCAAGCTCTTTATTTACATTGGGAAATTTATTAAAGCTAAACACTGGCTCTTTTATTGCAAAACCCTGCATGTTTTTCTCCATCGTAAAGTCCTTAAGCTTTGCGGCGCCCAGCATTACTTTGGTAGCAATATTAAGGTAAGGTATTTGGTAGGCCTTTGCAATAAACGGCGTTGTGCGGCTGGCGCGGGGGTTGGCCTCAATTACATACACCTTATCGTTTTTAATGGCAAATTGTATGTTTATCAACCCGCGAATGTCTAATGCCCTTGCAATTTTCTCCGCGTAATATTCCATAGTGGTAACTACCAGCGGGGTAAGGTTAAAGGCCGGCAATACCGCGTTACTGTCGCCGCTGTGTATACCTGCGGGTTCAATATGCTCCATCACACCCATTACGTGAAAATCGTCGCCATCAAAAATGCCGTCAATCTCTGCTTCCTGGCAACGGTCAAGAAAATGGTCAATCAAAATCTTATTGTCAGGTATATGCTTCAGCAAGCTCACCACCGCTTTCTCTAATTCATCATCATTAATTACAATTCTCATTCTTTGCCCACCCAACACATAGCTGGGGCGTACAAGAACAGGGAAGCCTACTTTTTTTGCCACCTCAATAGCTTCATCAGCAGTAAAAGCAGTACCGTATTCAGGGTAAGGTATTTTAAGTTCCTTCAGCATATCGCTAAAACGGCCACGGTCTTCGGCAATATCCATATTGTCGAAAGAGGTGCCTATAATGGGTATGCCTTTTTTGGTAAGCTTACGCGCAAGTTTTAAAGCCGTTTGCCCGCCAAGCTGTACTATAACGCCATCGGGTTTTTCAAGCTCAATTATCTCCCACAGGTGTTCCCAGTAAACCGGTTCAAAATACAGCTTGTCGGCCATATCAAAATCGGTGCTCACTGTTTCGGGGTTGCAGTTAACCATTATCGCTTCATAACCACACTCTTTTATGGCTAACAGGCCGTGCACGCAGCAATAATCAAACTCAATGCCCTGCCCAATTCTGTTGGGGCCGCTGCCTAAAACAATGATCTTTTTTTTCTTGGATGGAATAGACTCGTTGGAAGAAAGTGTTGTAGTACTCATTATTAAGTTGCAAATTCGGCAAAATTAACTTCTTATAAGGACTGAGCAAAACTTAATCTCGCCGATTGTTAATATTTTTGGGGAATGCTGTAAACATCTTGCCGTATATACGTATTACAAAGATGATTAATTAATAGTGATTATGAGAATGTTAAGGAACTTGTTATTAGCAGGGTTTGTTTTAGCAGCGCAATGTTTTACCGCCTTTGGGCAGGAAAAAGTACTGAAAGGCGTTATTTTAGACAAGCAAAGCGACGAGCCGATACCTTTTGCATCGGCTGTTTTTAAAATAAATGGCAGGGGCGCCTTAACTGACTCGCTGGGTAAGTTTGAGCTAAGGTTAAATAACTGGCCCGTTGGTGATACGCTGGAACTAAGCAGCGTAGGCTATAAAATTGTAGATATTGCTTTTGCCTATAACCAGGATACTGTAACCCACACTTTTTACCTTGAAGTATTACCACCGCAGCACAACGCAACTGTAAAAGCCAAATACAACCGAGCATTATGGTTTTGGCGCAAGATAATGGCTCATAAGCCCATTAATGACCGCAGGAAGTTTAACAACTTCAGCTACGAGATATACAACAAACTGGAAGTGGATATTGATAAGGTGAATAAAGAAAAGCTGGGCAAGGTTAAGATTTTAAAACCATTTGACTTTATACTGCAGTATGTTGACAGCACCAGCGAAAAAGACCCTTTTTTACCGGTTTACCTGATAGAAACGCTATCTGATTATTACTATGAGAAAAACCCGGTACGCACCCGCGAGGTGATAAAGGCCAGTATTACTAATGGCATTGATAATGAGAGTTTGATGAAGCAATTGGGTGGTACTTATCAAAACGTAAACGTATACGATAACACCATCCCCGTTTTTAACAGGGACTTTGTAGGCCCTTTCAGCACCAACGGCGACAACTTTTACAACTTTAAGCTGCTTGATACCCAGTACCTTAATAAAAAGCGGCTGGTGCATTTTAGCTTTACCGCCAAACACGTAGGGCAAAGTACATTTGAAGGTGATTGCTGGGTGAATGATACCAGCTTTGCTATACAAAAAGTTACCCTGCGCCCCAGCCTCGATGCTAATCTTAATTTTATTACTGGCATGTCAATCATCCAGGAGTATAAACTGGTGAACGATACTACCTGGTTTTTATACAAGGATAAGTTTGTGGCCGATTTTTCCCCGCTGGGTACAAAGTCGAACATTGCATTTAAAGGACGAAAAACAGCTACATACAGAAATGTCGTCATAAACGATACCTCGGTTACGCGCGAGCTGGCGAAGAGCAAATCGCCCGAAGATATTGTTCTGCTGCCCGATAAGGGCAACCTGCCCGATTCATTCTGGCAGGCACACAGGCATGAACCGTTGAATAAAGATGAGCAAACCGTATATAAAGTGCTTGACACACTGGAAAAGAACAAAACCTACATACACGCCCGCAACCTTGTAAATTTTATTGGCACCGGTGTAAAAGACATTGGCAATTTCCGTATTGGCCCATGGTATAACTGGATATCCGCCAACTATTGGGAAAACATACGTTTCAGGTTTGATGTATCAACAAACCGTGATTTTAGCAAGCACTGGTACTTTCACGGGTATGCGGCCTATGGCACTGGCGATAATGCACTAAAAGGCAAAATTGAAGGCGAATACCAGTTTAGCCGCGCACCGTGGAGTTATATAAACCTCTCTTTCAAGCACGACCTTGATAACGGCGCATTGTATACCGGCCAGTTAGGCTCAGATAACCTGCTGGCATACCTGTTTCGCAAAAATGTACCTTTCAAGTACCAGCGTGTTGATGAGGCAAAGCTCGATTTTTATAAAGAGAACTATCACGGCTTTGGCCTGGGTATTACAGCCGATAACAGGAAGTATACGCCGTTGCTTAACCTGCCAACGAAATCGTTGTTCCCTTCGGTTGGTAATGGTGACCCGCTTACCAGTTTTGAAACATCGGTAAGGCTGCGTTATGCTTATGAGGAGCATACTTACGCCGAAAACTTTGACCGTTACAGCCTTGGCAGCGACTACCCTATTGTAGAGGTTAAATATTCGCATGGTTTTAAAGGGGTATTAAACGGTGGTTACGATTACAATAAAGCCGATATTATTATCAGCGACTTTTTAAATATAACCCCTTACGGTACGTTAAGCTATAATGTGTTTGCGGGTAAGGTTTTTGGCAAAGGTGCGCTGCCATACCAGTTGCTTGATATACAGCCGGGCAACGAGTTTAATTATTACAGTAACTACAGCTTTAACCTGATGAACCGGTTTGAATTTATAACTGACCGTTATGCAGGCTTTAATATTGAGCATAACGTGGGCAGTGGCCTGTTTCGTTTTATAAAGCTTACGCGTAAATTAAAGCTGCGCCAGTTATGGGAAGCCAAAGGTGTGGTGGGCGATTTAAGCGATGCCAATAAACAACTGAATTTTGTGGGTAATTATCCGTTCAGCTCGCTAAACGGAAAGATGTATCTTGAGGTAGGTACGGGTATAGACAATATATTCAAATTGTTCAGGATAGATTTTGTGTGGCGTGTGCTGCCGCAACCATTGCCACCGGCTGCCATACAGCGTTTTGGCGTATTTTTTGGGTTTAGGCTGGCGTTGTAAAAAGTAAACAGTAACATGAAAACCCTTATTGTTTGTATTAGCCTTTTATTGTGTTTTTGTTCCAAAGGGCAAAGCCTTGCCTTGGTAGACTCCATTAATAAAATAATCGGACCAGAATATAAAATTGAACGGGACACTGCGCCGCCGTATAATTTGTATAGTGCACTTGATGAAATTGATCTTGACGGCGACGGGATAAACGAAATAATAACAGCCCCCACGAGTACTGATGAAGAGCAGGGCAGCAGGAAAATATTTGTACTTGCCAGAAAAAACAATACACTTATAATTATTGATAGCTCGGCTGCATACGAGATTGATGGCAGGGGCCCGCAAGTACAAACTAGTGGTTTGCAGCTAATTGTTTCGCATTCATTTTCCCATGGTGCAAACAGTTCAACTTACCAGTTTAATAAACAGCTTAAATGTTATTTATTGGCAAGCACAAGTTTAATATTTGTGGAGAAAAATACGCCCGATACAAACCATATTTTGCATGTTGATCAGGAGTATGATGTAACCAGCCAGATGCTTACGGTACATACAACCATCAGCAGCTATGAGAGTGACGATAAAGACCACGAAAAAAAGAAAACCTTACATAAAAAACTACGGCCAGGTACTGCATTAAGGCTTGCAGCAATAGAAGATCCTGTCGGTGCTATTGATGTTTTTATCGGTCCTAACGAGATTTACGCTGAAATGACAAAGTTTTAGAGTTGTGCTAAATATCAACAACCATTTTTATATATATTTGTAATCCATCTATCTTAAAACTCCCGGATATAGCCCCTTCGCTATAATTTGTTATTAAATTAAGGCACGGTTTTTAAAAGTGCTTCAATAATAGCCAGCGCTATATAACACATTGACTATTAACTATCTTTGTACCCTGTTGAAGAAATGTGTCAGCAAATTAAAAACGGAGAAATACTTTAGCTTATGGTAGCAGCGCCTTTACCTGCAAATGAAGAAATAAGACTGCAGGAATTGTACAATCTTGAGTTATTAGACACCCCTTATGAAGAAGAATTTGATGAAATAGTGCGTATTGCATCTAAAATATGCAACGCCCCTATGTCTGTTGTAACACTGCTTGATTCGCAGCGGCAGTGGTTTAAAGCAAAAACAGGTAACCTTGGAGCTGAAACGCCGCGCAGTGTGTCATTTTGCGGGCATGCAATAATGGGTGATACTATTATGGAAATACCAAACGCGCTTGACGATGAGCGTTTTTTTGATAACCCGCTGGTAACTGAAACCCCCAATATACGTTTCTACGCAGGCATGCCACTGGTAACGCAACGCGGTTATAAAATAGGCACCTTATGCGTTATTGATACAGTACCCCGCCACCTTGATGAAGGCCAACTTGAAAGCCTTGAAACATTGGCCCGGCAGGTGATGCGTATCATAGAATTGCGGGTAAAAGTGCGGGAACTGAATGAGCTTACCAATGTAAAGAACAAGATCATCTCCATTATAGGGCATGATGTGCGCAACCCGCTTGCATCAGTAAAAAACATCCTTCAGATGAAGGAAATGGGTTTTATAAAAGGTGATGATGAAGAGAAATTTTTAAAAATGGCCAGTGAACAGGTTGATAATACCATAAGCATGGTTAGCAACCTGGCAGAATGGGGCAGGTTAAACCTTACCGGCCACACCGGCGAAATAAGGCCTTTACCACTGCATGCCATCACAGATGGTTGCATTAAAGGGCTAACCTTAAATATTGAGGATAAGAAGAATACGATAAAGAATGAAACCAGCGAAAATATCTTCACCAAAATTGATGAGAACAGCCTGAGTTTTATTTTGCGCAACCTGATAACCAATGCCAACAAGTTTACCGACGATGGCACTATAACTATAAAAAACAACCGCCAAACCATTAGTGTGTGCGACACAGGCACCGGTATGACAAAAGCCCAGATTGAAACATTACGCACACAGGGACAGGTGACTTCAACCGCAGGAACGCATAATGAAGGCGGCACCGGCCTTGGCCTTATGCTTATAAAAGACTTTTTGCGTAAAATAAAAAGCGAAATGTTTATTGACAGCGAAGTAGGTAAGGGTACGTGCATACATATAAAGCTTACTTAAGCAATTATACACCTTTGCCCGCTATATCCTGCTTGGCCTTTGCCTCTTTGGTTTTTTTACGCAGGCGTATGTTTAATAATTCAACCGCAAAGGAAAATGCCATGGCAAAGTAGATGTAGCCCTTCTCAATATGGCTGCCATGTATAGGTTCAAGCCCTTCAAAAAACAAGCTAAAGCCAACCATTAATAAAAACGACAGGGCCAGCATTTTTAGTGAAGGGTATTTATGAATGAACGAAGATATTTTCTCGGAAAAGAAAAACATCAATATCATAGCTATCACTACAGCAACCATCATTACCTCAACGTGATTGGCAAGGCCCACTGCGGTGATGATACTATCAAAAGAAAAAACCGTATCAACCAATATTATCTGTACGACCAACGCTGCAAAAGACGAGGTTTTTGGTTTAACGCCGCCTGCCTCATTCTCAAGATCAAATTTCTCATGTATTTCCGAAACCGTTTTATACAGCAGGAACAGGCCACCGCCAAACATTATAACATTACGCAGCGTAAACCCTATGTGCTTTGCATTAAAATCAAAACCAAATAGCTCTTTATCCCCATGGGTTACAAGCGTGGTTAATAAAAGCAATAACCCAACACGTATACAAATGCCGGCAAACATCCATATTCTTCTTGCACTAAGCCTTTGGGTGGCCTCGGGCATCTTATTCATGATAATGGAGACAAAAATTACATTATCAATTCCCAAAACAATTTCAAGAATGGTTAATGTAAATAAGCTTACCAGCGAATCGAATGAAAACAGTGGTGCCATGCAAATATTTTAATTAAGTGTCAGTTTTTTGTTGCCAGGTGTTTGCAGATATTTTTTGCAATACCCGGCCCTTCATAAATAAAGCCTGTCCACACCTGCACCAATGCAGCCCCTGCGTTTAATTTTTCTTTGGCATCATCCCCCGTAAAAATACCACCGCTCGCAATAAGTGGTATTTTACCCTGCAACTGTGTTGCAAGATATTGCGCTACCTGTGTTGCCCGTTCACGCAAAGGCAAACCACTTAAACCTCCAGCACCAATCAACTCACTCTTTACTTTCGACTTTTCACTCAAATTTCTTCTGTCAATCGTCGTATTCGTTGCCACCAGCCCATCAAGCTTTACTTCAAACGCAAGGTCCACAATATCGGTTAATTGTTCACTGGTAAGGTCTGGTGCAATTTTAAGCAACAAAGGCTTTTTGGCTGCCTTGCCGTAATTAATATTTTGCAGCTGAGATAAAATTTTACGAAGCGAATCTTTCTCCTGCAGTTCCCTCAATCCTGGTGTATTTGGGCTGCTAACATTCACTACAAAATAGTCCACACAATCAAACAGGCCGTTAAAGCATATCTCATAATCCTTCCATGCATCCTCATTAGGTGTAACCTTGTTTTTACCAATGTTGCCGCCAATGATCATTGGCGATTGTCGATTGTCCCAATGGACTCCTTTGGAGATGATTGACGATTGACGATTTTTCAGCCTTGCTGCAACCGCCTCAACCCCATCATTATTAAATCCCATGCGGTTTATCAATGCCTTGTCTTCTTTCAACCTGAATAAACGGGGCTTTTCGTTTCCCGGTTGTGGTTTTGGAGTAACAGTGCCAATTTCCACAAAGCCAAAACCCAGCATTTCAAGCTCATTTAAAAACAACGCGTTTTTATCAAACCCTGCGCCCAGTCCTACCGGGTTTTTAAATTGCAGCCCAAAAACATTTTTCTGCAACGATGGATGATCGTATTGAAATGATGACCGAAGTATACTTTTTACAGCCGGTACAGCACAGCTTCTTCTAAGATTGTTCATCACAAAATAATGCACATCTTCAGGGTCAAAGGCAAACAGTGTATTGCGTATAAGCGGGTAAAACATACTGCAAAGAAAACACGAAATAAGGGATTGAAGAAACTGATGTTTCAGGCTGGTGGTTATGGTTGCAAAAAAGCAATTAATTTTTTGATGGCGGTGTTTGTGGCAGCTTGCGTAAGCGACGTTGCTTTTTTAAGGATTATCTGCTCGTTGGCCTCAAAAATCCTGTTGTAGCGTATAAAGCTTTTTACAGGCAAAGTTGATACAACATAATCAGAAGATAATATTTCAATACTATATGCCGGCGAATATGCTTTAGATGTTATCATCATGCACATATAATCTCCGTTGCCAGTTTCTTTAATAATCAAGGCGGGCCTCTTTTTAAACTGTGTCAGATCAGTAAAGGGAAAAGGGACTACAATTATATCTCCGGCTACAAATTTTCCCATGCTTTGTCTTCTTCGGGCGTTAGCCATTCTTCTTCAAGAACAGAATGCGATGTTACAAAGGAAAAAGTGGAAAGCTCCTGTTCTTCCTGCTCCTGCTGAAGCCATTGAAACAGCTGCCTTTTTTCCTCTGGATTTAGTTGAGAGATAATATTTTTTGTTTCACTTAAAGTTAACATAGCAACGTTTTCTTTCCAAATTTACTGAATATCTTTAAATAATTCGTGGCGCACTCACATTAGTTGCATAAACAACTTTTTACTAATTTTGAAAGTAATTAAATAAGATTGCTATGCAGGAAGCTTATATAGTGGCCGGTTACCGCACAGCGGTGGGCAAAAGCAAACGCGGCTTTTTTAGGTTTTACCGTCCTGACGACCTTGCGGTTGAAGTAATTAAAGGGTTAACTGCATCTGTTCCCCAGCTTGATGTAAAACGGGTTGATGATGTTATTGTGGGTAATGCTGTGCCTGAAGCGGAGCAGGGCCTGCAATTTGGGCGGATAATATCTGCGCGCGCTTTAGGTATTGAGGTGGCGGGTATTACAATTAACCGTTACTGCGCCAGCGGGCTGGAAAGCATTGCTATGGCTACTGCAAAAATTCGCTCGGGCATGGCCGAATGTATTATAGCAGGCGGCACCGAAAGCATGAGCCTTGTACCCACCGCAGGGTGGAAAACTGTGCCGGCTTACAGCATAGCGAAAGACGAGCCTGATTACTATTTAAGCATGGGTTTGACTGCAGAAGCCGTTGCCAAAGAATTTAAGGTTAGCCGTGAAGACCAGGACCTGTTTGCCCTGCAAAGCCACACAAAAGCTATGCATGCCATACAGAACGGGCATTTTAAACCCGGCATTTTACCAATAAATGTTGAGCAGGTATATGTAGATGAAAAAGGTAAACGTAAAACAAGAAATTATACGGTTGATACTGATGAGGGTGTACGTGCAGATACCACACTGGAAGCATTGGCAAAGCTTAAGCCAGCTTTTGCGCAGGGTGGTTGTGTTACGGCAGGTAACTCATCGCAAACAAGCGATGGTGCCGCATTTGTAATTGTGATGAGTGAAAGGATGGTGAACGAACTTGGTTTAAAACCCATTGGCAGGCTGGTAAATTGCGCCAGCGCAGGTGTGCACCCGCGTATTATGGGCATTGGGCCGGTGGCAGCGGTACCAAAAGTACTAAAGCAGGCAAATATGAGCCTTGCTGATATTGATTTGATCGAACTGAACGAAGCATTTGCATCGCAGGCGCTCGCTGTAATACATGAACTTGGCCTTAATCCCGATATTGTAAATATAAACGGAGGGGCTATTGCATTGGGTCACCCGTTGGGCTGTACCGGCTGTAAATTAACAGTGCAACTGCTAACCGATATGGAGCGGCTTGGTAAAAAATATGGTATGGTTACTGCTTGTGTTGGTGGTGGGCAGGGCATCGCAGGCATTATTGAGAATATAGCCTGATAAGTTAGAAGTAATTGACTATTTGCAGATAGCAATGTAAGCCAGTGTTGTGCCCTTTATGTTAATCCTTTGTGGCTAAAACGAAAGCCTTAACCACAAAGGTCTCAAAGAAAAAATCCACACAGAGAATACAAAGGTGAAATAGGTTGCTATATGCGGATAGTCGAATAGAATTATGTTGCGAGCTTAAATTATAAATGTAATAGTTGTTTCTTGATAAAAGGGCAAATTTATAGTGCAAGCATGATTTATAAAATCATAAATAAAAAGCTAATGACTCGAAAATATATAATTCGTAGGCGAAAAAATACAATTTTATACACAGAATTTTTGATTGCTGCTGCCACCACTGCAATTCTTGTGGTAATATATTTTAAACTTCATCCTGCAATAGGTATAATAATTGGTATTGCAGCAGTATTTTTATTTGCAGTGCTATTTTTTGCTAATAGATTTTTCAGATATATTTTTTCAATTTTGTTTTCTTTGGGATGGGCTGTTGGTGGATTTTGGGCCGGGCAATCATTGGACAAAAAAACAGATACGACTGCCCGGGTTTTTTCAAGTATTGCTTTTGCAGTAAGCATTTGGGCTCATTGGAACCATTTTACTTTTCTTAAAGAAGCAAAAATGTATGAATACGAAAAAAGATAACCTGTCTCTATGTCAAGTTTAATAATTTCATAATATGAAACAGCGTTTCTATTTTGACACTTCTGTTTTCGGTGGTGTTTATGACATCGAATTTGATGAACTGACACTCCAATTATTTGAAAAGGTAAAACTTGGCGAAATTATCTGCATGTATTCAGATCTGACAATTGGTGAGCTTGATAACGCACCAGAACAAGTTAGAAATTTTATTAATACGCTGCCAAATGAAAATATGGAATTTGTTCAGATTACAAATGAATCCCTTAATTTGGCGAGAGAGTATATTGCTGAAAATGTTGTAGGCAAAAGCAGTTTTGACGATTGTGTGCATATTGCATTAGCTACAATTAACAAAGCAGATATTCTGGTGAGTTGGAATTTTAAGCACATTGTTAATATTTACAGGATACGAGGGTATAATTCGGTAAATTTGAAGCATGGTTATGCCACATTAGAAATACGTTCACCTAAAGATGTTATCAATTATGAAAACGAAGAAGGAAGTGAATGAGAAAGAATTTGATACAGTTGAGACTTTTAGAGCCATTAAAGAAAGAATTTCAAAAGATATTTCGGAGATGACACTGGCTCAAATACAAGAATATTTGCGGCAACAGAAATTAAAAGCTGGAAACTGATTACGTTGTCGCAAAACAAGTTTACACAGCAAAATGATTTCAAGGAGTGAATATTTTTATACCGGTATGGTATAACTCGTAATAAGTATATTAATTCTTTTTGAACTTTACACTTCAATAGATACACTACATGAAAAACATACTTGTACCAACTGATTTTTCGGAAGCAGCGAAAAGGGCAGGGATTTATGCTTTGCAACTTGCCCAGCAATTACATGCCGAAAAAATAGTGCTTTACAATGCTTACCAGCAGCCTGTTGCCACAGATGCGTCAATGACGCCGGTAGAGCTTATAAATTTTGACGATATAAGAGAGATTAGCAACACAGGGCTTGAACATTTTAAAACAGTACTGCAAACACATGCTGCGGAAGGCGTTACGCTTGAGACCGTTGGGGAATACATAACCCTGGCCGATGGATGGAGGGATATCGCGGAATCAAAGCAAATTGATCTTATCGTAATGGGGGTTACAGGTGGTGGTAAACTTGATGAGGTCTTAATCGGCAGTAACGCTGTTAATGTTGCCAAACATTCAACTATCCCGGTAATTGTAGTACCGCCTGGTACTGCTTTCTCAAGTATTAAAAATGTAATGCTGGCTTGTGATTTTAAACAGGTTGTTGAAACAACCCCTGTAGGCGCCATTAAACATATTCTTGACGAAACAAGAGCAAAACTGTTTGTATTGAATATTGACCATGGCAATAAGAACTTTTCACCCGATACGCCATTTGAAAGCCTGATGCTTGATACATTGTTTTATGGTTACGAGCCGCAGTACCATTTTGTTGACAGCACAGACTTTGTGGAAGCAATCAACAGTTTTGCAGTTGACAATAACATTGACCTTATTATAACCATCCCTAAAAAGCACGGTTTTTTTGAAGGCCTGTTTAAGCGCAGCCACACCAAACAATTGGCCTTCCACAGCCATGTACCGCTGATGGTAGTACACGATTGATTGCAGATTAAGCTATTGCAGATTACCCGATTGCGGATTGCAGATTGGATTATGGAGAATATAAAAGCCCATTTCGCAGATCTGTGTGAATATTGATGAAATGATATGCAATTTATCTCACGTCAAACAAATCTGCAATCCGCAATCGCCTAATCCAAAATCGTATCACATTCCTGTTACAGTAAATTCGGTTCTCCTGTTCTTAGCGCGGCCTTCTTCAGTAGCGTTGTCGGCAATAGGTTTGGATGCGCCATAACCTTTCCATGTTAAGCGGTCTGCGCCAATACCCTTACTGATAAGATAATCTGCCACAGCTTTAGCCCTGTTTGCTGAAAGCTTCATATTATCGGCATCAGACCCAATATTATCTGTGTGCCCGCTTATCTCAACATGCACCGTTGGGTTATCTGTCAATAATTGTAGCAGTTTATCAAGCTCAGTAAGGCTTACAGGTTTTAATTCGAACGACTTCAAATCAAACTGAATATTCTTTAACGCCACGGTAGTGTTAACGGCAATTGGCTGCAACTTTATATTTTTTACATAAGTACTGTCAGCGGCCTTTTCCCGCAGCTTAAATACATCGCTGTAAAATAAATAGCCTTTGCGGTTTACGGTAAAAGTATAGTCTTTGCCAACAGGTAACGTCATAAAATAAAAGCCGGTTTCATCAGTCTGTAATTTGGTAACTGCTTTTTGGGTAGAGTCTTCCGTAAGTTCAACAGCGCATGGTATGTATTTTCCTGTTGCGGCATCTGTTACATAACCCTGCACATATAATGTGCGTGCAGGCCTTGTTTCGGGCTGCAATTGAAATTTATACAGGTCAAGCTTTCCTCTTGTATCGGCCCTGTCACTTGAGTAATACGCGGTAACCCCATCAGACGAAACAAACAGGCTGCCTTCGTTCTCAATTGTGTTAATCGGGTAACCAAGGTTTTCCGGTGTGCTCCAGGTATCCCCTGTTTTCCTGGTAACATAAATATCGCTGCCCCCATAACCGGGCAACCCATCAGACGTATAGTACAATGTTTGCCCATCAGCATGTATAAAAGGCGCTTCGTCATTGCCTTTTGTGTTAATGGTTGGGCCCATATTTTCAGCCGGTGTCCAGGTACCGTTAGGCTTGCGGTGACTTACGTAAAGGTCTTTGCCACCATAGCCGCCGGGCCTGTTGCTGCTAAAATACAGTGTGTTTTTATCGGGGCTAAGGCTGGGTGCACTTTCCCAGTACTCTGTATTAATGCTGTAACCCATATTTGCAGGCTCGCTCCAGCCATCCGGCGTATTATAACTTATAAACAGGTCATAGTCACCATCGCCCTTCCCTGGAAAATCACCCGCAAAGATCAGCCATTCCCCATCCTGCGAAATATTTATAGCACCTTTCAGCGGTTCAACATTTATATAGCCATCAATAAGTTTTGCTTTACTATAACCACCGCCGGGCTGTAATTTACTCTCCATAAAATCCTCCCGTGCTCCATCGCCACGGCGTGTAAATACAAAAGTGCTGTCGTCAATAGTAAAGGTTGGGTAATATTCGCTTCCTTTGCTGTTTATACTGTCACCCATGTTTACCGGCGTAAACGTAGTGGCTGCATTGGGGTGTTTTTTCGCATAATCAACTGCAAATTCATAACATTGTTTGCGGTACAAACCACTGCGCCTGTTGGTTTCATTAAGATTGGGAATAGACAGGTATTCGTTTATAACAGCAAGCGCATCGTCAAACCGGCCAAGTGCTTCAAGGTTCATGCTGTAGGGTACATCATAATATTTAACGTAAGCCGAATCTTTTTTGCGGGCAAGTTCATAATAATCAATGCATTTCTGGTAATTCTTTAATTCTCCATAAACCCCCGCCATGCTAAGGTAGGCATCAACAAAATTTGGGTCGTATTCAATGGCTTTACCTAACAAGGGTATGGCATCTTTAACCAATCCATCGCGCAATTGCAGCATAGCCTTGTCGTACGCTTCCTGCGCCTTCTTGTTAACAGGCGGCGGGTCCGCCTGTGCAAAAAGCGATGTGTTCGCTAATAATAAAAATATTAATACGGTATATTTCATGCAAAAGCAAGGTCGCAAAAAACGTGCAATACGGTTGTTAAAGTTAAAACGAAGGCTGGGGGCAAAATATTTTACAGCAAAAGATAGTGATGAAGCCGTTGCTGTTGCCAAAGCAAATGCTATATTTGGTAACATACCTGCAAAAGTGAAGTGCACCCGGTGATTGACGGTATCAATTAATAATCTTCGATTAATACATTTCACCATAAAACCAATAAAAACAAAATGAGAAAAACCTACGCATTGGCCGCCCTGTTAATACTGGCTGCCTGCAATACACCCCAGACCGGTAGCGCACCGGTAAATGCTTCAACAAAAGACACATTGCCTTATCCATTTAAGGCAACTTATTCATCAGACATAACAGTGCCCGGCAGTGCACAGGTTGCCCATGAGGTGCTTGATGTATGGAAGGCTTTTGAAAGCAACGATATAAAATCAAAACGCGCATCTTTTGCTGATACCGTTGTTTATGATGATGCAAGCGGCTTTCGGTTTAACGGGCCGGCAGACTCGCTGCTTGCTTTTGCCGGGCAAGACATTCGCGACTTAGATTCGCTTCGCTTTGATATATCAGCATGGCAAAGCGCCCATGTAAATGACAAAAACCAGGATTGGGTAAATATTTGGAGTACGGAACGACGTTACCCAAAAAAGGGCAAACCTGATACCAGC
Organism: Bacteroidota bacterium; assembly: GCA_013285915.1. Lineage (GTDB taxonomy): Bacteria > Bacteroidota > Bacteroidia > Chitinophagales > Chitinophagaceae > JABDFW01. The sequence goes on along the minus strand of JABDGS010000004.1, from coordinate 18,819 downwards.
CTGATACAGGAAAACTGGATGGTAGCAAATGGTAAAATTGTTTATTTTAACCAGTTTAAGGCGCACCTTCCCAAATAATTATCAAATATGTTTATTATAATGCCCCGGTAAAAAAAGCCGGGGCTTTTTGTTTATAATGGATTCAGCCCATTTTTATTTATACGATCCATTTCCGTCACATTTACAGGCATGTTTGTCCCATTGCAAAAAAGCTACCGTTGCTATAAACTAATCTTGCTTAAAATTTACAGGCATGAAAGCAAAATGGCGGCAGCATGAGATTATACTGGTAACAATGATTGCTGTGTTCACTATAATGCGGCGCATAATATGGCTTTTTAACGGCGTACCATTTATTGAAAATTTTAAATTTTACCATAACATACTGCTGCTGCAGGGTATTATACTGTTTCTGCAATACGCATGTTACTTGTGGCTTAATAAGCTTGTTATAGCAAAACTGGCATTGCCAAAAACATTGTGGCAGCCGGTTATGGCTGCGGTAGTTAACAAAACACGCATACCTGTTAAGCCTATCCTGCTTATTATTGCGAAGTATTTTTTTATTGTTGCGCAGTTTATTATCATTATTTACCTGCTGGGCCCGGTGTGCAATTTTGCGGAATTTTATTGTACACAAAGCTTTCCTGACAGGGGCATAGTAAATTTAGTAGACAGCATTTTTCCCGTGCACCCGCAGCCATTCTTCAATATGTTCGGCGGTTTTGATATAACACTTTTTTTTGTGGGCCTGTACCTGTTATATACAGCGGTGCGCGAAACAGCCATTTACAGTATTGAAAAGCAGGACGGGCGCAAGGCATACCGGGTGCTTATTGCCAACCAGGTTACCCTTTTTGCATCGGTTTACTTTTCTGTGCTTGCTGCCATTTCTATGTTTGCTTCCGTGTTAAGGCCTGGCGATGCACAATCTGAAATTCTTGAAGTTTTCATCTTTGTGCTGCCGCCCGTATTAACGGTGGCGGCTGTTAATATATATTGGATTTTTCCTTCAAAAAGTGCTGCCCGGTTATTTGCGGGGCAACGCATTGGCCAGTTGTTATTGGTTACCGTAATATGCACCTTACCGGTTATGTTGCTTCATCAGGCGCAAGTGATTAGCCCGGGCTTGCTTTTCTTTGGTGCATGGGCTGCGTACATGTTTATTATAACGCCGCTATCCTGGCTGGTATACCAGCAACAAAAAGATAAAATATTGCAGTTAAGGGGCATGGAAACTGCGTTAAAACAATCGCAGGCCGGCATACAGTTTTTACGCTCACAAATAAACCCGCATTTTCTTTTTAACGCGCTTAATACACTTTACGGCACAGCACTGCAGGACGGCAGCGGGCGCACGGCTGAAGGCATTCAAAAACTTGGCGATATGATGCGCTTTATGTTGCATGACAACAATATGGACCATATACCCATGCAGCGTGAAATTGAATACCTGGAAAATTATATAAGCCTGCAAAAGCTGCGCATACAACAATCCCCCAACATTAATATTGAAACGCATATTGATATCAGCTTATGTACTCATCAAATAGCTCCCATGCTGTTTATACCCTTGGTTGAAAATGCCTTCAAGCATGGCATAAGCCTGGTAGAACGATCGTGGATAAACATTACCCTTGTTTGCGATGAAACAACAATACGGTTTACTGTTGGTAACAGTATGCACGCAAAACAGGGCAGCGATACAGAGAAAGACAGGGGTGGCATTGGGTTGAAAAATGTATCAGAAAGGCTTGCGTTACTGTACCCGGGCAGGCACACTTTCAACGCTTCAGGCGATGGGAAAGAGTTCGTTGCAAAACTGCATATTCAGCCATAATTATAAATAACATAAATATGAGATCACTTATATATTGTTTGTTGCTTTTTACAGGCATTCAGGCTAACGCACAAAACAGCAATACCATAACTATTGGAAATGCTGATAGTATATACTCGAACATACTGCGTGAGAAAAGAAAGATATGGGTGAGCATGCCCGACACCACTTCACCAGATGGCAGGTTTTACCCGCAACGCTACCCGGTTGTTTATTTACTGGACGGCGATGAAAATAGTTTTGCCACTGTTGCCGTGTTACTGCACCAGTTGGGTGGTGGCAGCGGTAATACCGGCTTTCCGCAAATGATATTGGTTGGCATACCCAACACAAACCGCACGCGCGACCTTTCGCCAACGCATGGAAATCCTTCACCCGCGCTGGATAGTATGTCTTCTTCTCAGTCTGGTGGTGGTGAAAATTTTATATCCTTTATAGAAAATGAGCTTATACCGCATATTGATTCTTCTTATCCAACAGCGCCTTATCGTGTATTAATTGGCCACTCGCTCGGTGGCCTTACCGCCGTGCATATACTTATCAATCATACTAAATTATTTAATGCCTATTTGGCCAGCGACCCAAGTTTGTGGTGGGATCACCAGGCATTATTAAAACAGGTAAAACAAGCATTGCAGGAGAAGGTATTTACTGGCCGTAGCCTGTTTGTTGCCATGGCAAACACTATGCAGAAAGGCATGGATACGGTGCGCGTAAAAAAAGATACAAATTTCAATACACTGCATATACGCAGCATTATACAGCTTGGTTATTACTTAAATGCGAATAAACAAAACGGCCTGCAGTTTAATTGGAAGTATTACCCGGATTATGATCATGATGGCGTAACACTGCCATCAGAATATGACGGATTGCCTGCCATGTTTAAATTTTACAGTTACAATTTTCCTTATGGTGAATTTTTTAGCCCTGCATATAAAGGTGATACGCTGCTTGCTGCACATTATGCAGCAGTAAGCAGGCAAATGGGTTATACAGTATCGCCACCCGAGCAATTTGTAAGTGCAGTATATCACCAGCTTACAGATATGAAGCAATTTAACAGGGCCTATTATTTTTTGCAAATGAACCTTACCAACTACCCAAAAAGCGCGCATGCGTATGCTGATATGGGGATGTTCTATGCGATAAAAGGGGATAAGTTAAAAGCTGTTGACTGCTACAAAAGGTCTTTGTCGCTTGATTATAATGCTGATGTAAAAGAAAGATTAAACAAGCTGGAGCAGCCACAATAAACACGAGCAGTTTTATATCACAATGGCACTATTTCAGGCTGCTGCAGTAACTTTGTACGAATTGTAACTGATGCATGCATTGTATTGCCTGGCAATAAGGATTGTACATTTGATGCAGTACATATTGCGGATAAGTTGTTGGCGGCTCGCATATTCAGCTTTATAATATACCGGTTAAGGCTGTATTGATGGAAAGGTAAGCGGCGTCACGATATTTCAAGATGGTACAACAAAATACGTTAAGAAAATAAAATAATGATCATTGCCATTGCCATAGACGATGAGCCTGTTGCGCTTGATGTTATCAAAGCACTGGCCGCTAAAATAAATTTTATAAAAATTGCAGCTTGTTTTACCAATGCTTTTGATGCACTAAACTACTTGCAAAAGCAACAGGCTGATCTAATTTTTCTTGACATAAAAATGCCGGATATTTCTGGTATTGATTTTTTAAAGTCAATACCCAGGCCGCCAATGGTTATATTTACTACAGCCTACAGTGAGCATGCTGTGCAAAGCTTTGAGCTTGATGCAATTGATTACCTGCTTAAACCCTTTTCGCAGGCAAGGTTTTTAAAGGCGTGTAATAAGGCTTATGAACAGTTTACGCTCAAAAAAGCAAATACAACTGTCGTATCCCCACCTGTTAGCCATATTTTTATAAAAAGCGGCGCCGAACAAATACGTGTAGAGCTGGATGATATTTTGTTTGTTGAAAGCAACGGTAATTACATGCAGTTTGTACTGGATAACAGGAAAATAGTCAGCAGGCTTACAATGGCTGAAGCGGAGGCACTATTGCCCGTTGATAATTTTGTGCGTATTCACCGGTCGTATATCGCAGCAAAAAAACATGTTATAAAAGTTGACAGGAACAGTGTCTGGATAAAGCAAACAGAACTGCCGGTTGGCGCGGCATACGCAAATGACGTAGTTAAAATAACCCAATAGCCATCCCTTATGCCTTTCAAAAACAGCGCTTTCATGCTGCAAAACCCTCTTCAAAATTTCATTGGAAATAATGATTTCCAGCGCGTTCTTAACAACTGTTAATAATTGAGTAATCGTTTTTTTACGCGGGTAACGCTTTTATTAAGTAATTTCCGGTATAAAATTATTATCTCATGCGATGGAGAAAGTTTAACGGCGAAACCATTGTACTGCCAATTAAAGACGCGGTAGAAGAAGCCATTAAGCGCGAAACCGCGAATGGTGTTCGTCTTAAGGTATGCATTGGTACCGATAGCCAGGTTAAGGGTGATGAAACAGAATTTGCCACAGTGATTGTTTTTTTGCGGGAACACAATGGTGGCTTTATGTACATTCACAACGAAAAAACAAGGCATAAGTACAACATTAAGGAACGCATGCTTGTTGAAGTAGCAAAAAGTATTGAGATTGCTTATGAGCTTTGCAACCTGTTTATTACGTATGATGTTGATATGGAAGTACATGCTGACATTAACACCAACCCGCAATTTAAAAGTAATGATGCCCTGCGCGAGGCAATGGGCTACATATTGGGGATGGGTTTTGCCTTTAAAGCCAAGCCAGAGGCTTTTGCCAGCAGTTGCTGTGCTGATAAAGTGGTGAATTAAAATTCACCGGGTTAATAAAATTACAACCGGTTTCTGCCGGTTGAATAAAATTGTCACCCCTTTACTTTCTGCTTTCTCCGCCTTACAAACCCCACTATTGTTGCGCCCAGCATAAACACAAACACTGATCCCTTGATCCACAATTGTTTTACCATACGTTTATCCTGTTCTTTTTTCTCAGCCATATATTCATCAAGGCCCCGTGCCATATTTGCACTGTCGCTTGCTGCTGTTTTGTCGGCAAGCTTTTGCAGTTGGGCTTTATCTACGCTGTCTATCCGTGCCTGCATTTGCTTTATTTTGGCAAGGCCTTTATCAATGCTGTCCTGCAGGGCAGATGGGCCTGGATTTTCTTTATGCTGAGCGTGAAGGGTTAACACTGCAAATACTGCAAGGCAGCAAAATAGTTTTGAGAACATATTTGATCTTTCCGGAAAGATATTGGCAGCGACTGCTTTACAACATACCCTTTGCGCGGTATTTTGATATGAATGTTTGCTCAGCTACTGTTCTTTTTAAAATATGCGAACAGCATGGTTGCGGAAGTATAAAGAATAACTACGATCACGATCCAACGGAAAATATCCAGTGGTAAACTTTTCACGATAAATGCAGCCAGCAGCACGCCAACAATGCCCGGTATGGCCATGCCAACAGCAGCTTTTCGGTTATAAGCGGCTGCCTTAATAAACTTATATGAGGCAGGCGGCATTAAAAAAGCGCACGAACCCATCATGATGGGAAAAGCGACCTTTGGTGATAAACCCAGCGCAAACACCAGCGCCATGCAAGGGGCATAAAGGCCAATGCCAGCCGTCATTAATGCACCTAATATAAAATTAACTGCACCTGCTATAACCAGTTTTGCACCGGTTAAGCCTGTCTCGCTGCCTGAGCCCTGTATAAGATTAAACTTGTTGGCAAGCATAAAACTTGCAGTTACCAGCAACGCAATGCCCATTGTTAACCTCACCTTGCTTTCGGAAAATTTTGCAACCATTCCGGCGCCTATTATAGCACCAAACATTGCAGCAAGCACCATAACAATAAGCGTAGTTATATCAACTTCAATAATTTTGATAAAAATAATTGCCTCTGCCAATGTGGGTAAGGTATTGGCAACATTCAACGTGCCGGGTATTTGTTTGTCTTTTGTTTGGCGGGTAAATTTTAATAAAGCTGTTTGCGGTGCAAATGCGCCAACGCCAAGCGTGTCAAAAAAGTTTACGACAAAGCCTATCACACCGGTTTTTAACCAGCTAACATTTTCAAGGCTTTTTTTATGTTTAAAAAAATCACGTCCCAGGAAGAATGAGAACCACACGGCCAATGCTGCAAGCGCGCACAAAACAATTGTTATCATGGCAGTTAAGTGTTGTATTTTAAAAATACATTTTAATTTGTTTATGTTGGTATAATAATGTTGTTGCGGCGATTTAATTTCTATTTACAATTTCCGGCAGTTTAAAAAAAGACGCGCCAAATAGGAAATATGCTATTGTTTATTTACTTTGCCATTACACTATTATTAAATTGAGAAAAATGGCCAAACTAACTGCAGGTAAAGCAACCCTGTTCTCAGCTATTGCTTTAGGTGTTACCCTTGCAACACCATCGTTCGCACATAGAAAATTTAGCGGGCTTGTTAAATCACCCGTTGAAGATTCAACAAAAAAGGATTCTTTTAAATACCAGGAGTATAAAGATCTACCCCTGAAAGCGCAGCGCACAATAAGCTTTAATACTACCGAAGGTACCTGGACATCCCTTGACGTTAGCCCGGACGGCAAAACAATTGCTTTTGACCTTATGGGCGATATTTACACCGTACCCATAACAGGCGGCCAGGCAACGCAAGTTACTAAAGGCCTTGCCTTTGATTCCCATCCGCGGTACAGCCCAGACGGTAAAAAACTACTGTTCAGTTCAGACCGCAGCGGCTGTGAAAATATCTGGTGGATCGATTTTGAAAAGAAAGACACTTTCCAGGTTACTAAAGAGCGTGACGTGAATGTGCCCATGGGCTGCTGGTCGCCTGATGGTGATTACATATTCTATTCTAAAGGCAAGCTTAATGTGCAGTTGTACATGGTGTACAAAAATGGCGGCGGTGGCACCCAATTGCTTGATGGTTTCGCCAACCTGAAAACGATTGACCCGGCAGTTAGTGCTGACGGAAGGTTTGTGTATTTCTCCAGCAGAACCGGGCCATGGAGCTATAACGCTGATTTACCACAATATCAATTAGGCATGTACGATAGAAACAACGGCAAGTTTGTTGTTGTTACATCACGATATGGTTCTGCATTTACTCCAGTGCTCTCAAAAGATGGTAAATGGCTGGTATACGGCAGTCGGTTTGAGGATAAAACCGGCCTTATACTGCGCAATATTGAAAGCGGCGATGAAAAATGGCTGGCTTACCCCATTCAGCGTGACGACCAGGAATCAATTGCCACGATGGGTGTGCTACCGGGCATGGCATTTACACCTGATAGTAAAGCTGTGGTAGCATCATACGGTGGGAAAATACACAGAATACCGATTGATGGCAGCGCACCAGCTGAAATATCATTTAATGTAAACATGCAGCTTGAGCTTGGGCCAAGGCTGCAATTTAAATACCCGGTAAAAGATACCGCCTACAATGTTGCTACCCAGATAAGAGACGCTGTTCCGTCTCCCGATGGTAAAATGCTGGCATTTACAGTGCTTGACCGCCTTTATGTGATGGACTATCCCAATGGTACACCTAAGCGCCTTACCAATAACGATTTTACTGAGGCCATGCCTGCATGGAGCAAAGATGGTAAATCAATCGCATTTGTTGCATGGCAATCAAAAGGCGGCGATTTGTATAAGGTAAATGTAAGCGGCAGCAACCTGCAAAAACTAAATAAACTGCCCGCTTTTTATCAGACACCTGTGTTTGACAACAAAAACGAGCGCATTGTATTTATACGCACAAAAACAGAAAAATATAAAGATGCTATCGAAACCGGCTATGACGATGCCGAAGATGAGATTTGCTGGATACCTGCAGCAGGCGGCGATATAACTGTTATTGATAGGGCGGTTGGCAGATACAACCCCCATTTTGCTGACGAGGACGACCGTATTTACTTTGATAAAGGCAATGGTGGCCTTGTGTCAATTAAATGGGATGGAACGGATGAAAAAAATATTGCGCATATTACTGGTATTACCACGGCGGGTATAAGCATAATGAAGAAAGGAAAACCTGCTGGTGATGAGTTGGTGATGAGTGAAACCGGTGCAGATGCTACAGAAGTTAACCCACCTTCGCCGGCCGGGCAAATAACTATGAGCCCTGTTGGTAAGCGCGCATTGGTGCAAATAAATAATGAGATATATGTAGTGTCTATACCAAAAACCGGCAAGGTGGTTAATGTTTCCCTTGCAGATGCAGGCTCTGCCCAATGGCCGGCCCGCAAACTTACCAAACTGGGTGGTGAGTTTCCTTTTTGGGAAGCAGATGGCAAAAAAGTACACTGGAGCCTTGGTAATGCGCATTTTGTGTATGATGTAGACGCTGCTGAAGCCTTTGATGACAGTGTGAAAACGGCTAAAAAGCGTATTGCCGATTCACTGGCGGCGATAACTCCCGAAGCAAAGAAAGCCGCTGATTCCCTGGCAAAAGCTGATTCTTCAAAAGCTAAAACTGATATTGCTGCTAAAAAAGCAGCAAAGAAAGACGAAGAATACAAACCCGTGGAAAATGAAGTGAAAGTATATTATGCGAAGGATGAGCCGCAAGGGTTGGTACTGCTTACAGGTGCGCGTATTATTACCATGGAAGCAGGAGAGGTTATTGAAGATGGTGATATTTTGGTGGAGAACAACCGTATTAAAGCTATTGGAAAGAAGGGTTCGTTAACCGTGCCGAGAGGAGCTAAAATAGTTGATGTAAAAGGCAAAACAATCGTGCCCGGCTTTGTTGACCCACACTCGCACATGTGGCCGCAATGGGGTGTGCACAAATCGCAGGTATGGAAATACGCAGTTAACCTTGCCTATGGTGTTACCACAACACGTGACCCGCAAACGGGAACAACAGATGTATTAACTTATGCTGATGAAGTTGAGGCTGGCAAAGTATTTGGCCCGCGTATTTACTCAACAGGCCCCGGTGTAGGTTATTGGGATTACAATATCAAAGATTCAGCACAGGCTGAGGATGTATTGAGCCAGTACAGTAAATACTACCATACAAACTACATTAAAATGTACCTGTCTGGTAACAGGCAGCAGCGCCAGTGGATAATAATGGCGGCACGTAACCAGCAGCTTATGCCTACTACCGAAGGCGGCCTTAACGTAAAGCTTAATATAACCAATATGCTGGATGGTTACCCCGGCCATGAGCATGCCATACCTATTTATCCCTTGTATGGTGATTTAATAAAATCTTTTGCACAGGCGCAAATATGTGTTACGCCTACATTCATCGTGGCGTATGGCGGCCCATGGGCCGAGAACTATTTTTGGGAAACTGAAAACCCGTACCACGACCCAAAAGTGCAATACTTTATGCCCTATGATGAGCTTGCAGGTAAAACAAGACGTGTAAAAACTGGCTGGTTTATGCCTGAGGAACAGGTGTTCCCAAAACACGCAAAGTCAATGAAAGCACTGGTTGAAGCAGGCGGTCTTATAGGAATTGGCAGCCATGGTGAATTTAATGGTATTGGCTACCATTGGGAAATGTGGGCTTTGGCATCTGGCGGTATGAAACCTATGGACGTATTGAGGGCCGCAACTATACTTGGGGCAACAGGCCTGGGGCTTGATAAAGACCTTGGTAGTATTAAACCCGGCAAACTTGCAGACCTTGTTATTCTTGATAAAAATCCGCTGGAAAATATACGCAATACCAATACCGTTTTTTATGTAATGAAGAATGGGCGGTTGTTTGATGGCAACACCTGCAACGAAGTAATTACAGGTACACGAGTACTGGACAGAAGTGACTGGAACTACCAGAAGCCAGTGAGCAATACAGGTGTAGCGGAATAATACTTTAAGCACGAATAAAAATCCCTTTGCAACAAACTGCAAAGGGATTTTTATTCGTATCGTTCTGTTGCCTACGACGTCAACTCCTCAACCTTAGCAAACAGCTTTTCCCCGGGCCGAAAAATGCTATAAATCTTCAGCACCAACTCTTCAATATTCACATCATCGCGGTTGGCGAAAATGACAATGAGAAAATTTTGGGATGGAATAGAAAACGTAAAGGTGCGGAAACCACTATTGTCACCGCTGTGGTAGGCCTTTAATGCACCATTGCCGGCATCAACAAACCAGCCGTAGCCATAACCCAGTTGCCTGTTTTTATCAATTGTAAATTCAATATTCCTTGCTTTATTTACGAGTGCAGAGGAAAATACTTTACCGCCCTGCAGTGCTTTGAACCATTGCATATAATCTTCGACAGATGTGTAAATTCCTCCGTCGCCTTCAGTTGAGAAAAACACATGCTCCTCTGCCTGGCTTTTAACAAATTTTGCGGTTGCACTGTCAAATGCGTATCCTGTAACGGGCGAATAAATGCTTGAGTTTTCATTCCAAACAACCGTGTGTTGCATACCGGCAGGCGCAAAAATGTTTCTTTTCATGTATTCGTCATAACCCAGGCCGCTTGCTTTTTCTATAATAAGTGCCAGCAGGCAAAAGCCTGTGTTACTATAACGAAACTGTGTACCGGGCGTAAAATAAGTGGAATCAATATTTTTAATAGCGTTGAAAACATCAATATTATGAGCATGCCTAAGATTTTTGCTGTCTGCATAGCTGTAATGATCAATTAAGCCAGAAGTATGCGTGAGCAAATTTTTTATAGTGATGATGCTGCCAACATGTTTGTTTAAAGCAGGCAGGTATTTTCCAATATTATCGTCAATTGATAGCTTGCCTTTTTCTTCCAACTGTAACACAGCCATTGCGGTAAACTGCTTGGTGAGGGAAGCAATATTGAAATCCATTTCCGGCTTTATAGCCATCTTTGTATTCAAATCGGCTACACCATAACTTTTTGTAAATACTGTTTTGCCATTTTCAACAATGCCGATGCTTATACCAGGAAGGCGGGAACTAAATGTTGAGATAAGCAGCGAATCAATTTTGTTTGATACTTGTGCTTTGATAGCGCAAGACGCAACAATAAAAATAATGGCAACTGCTATTCTCATCCATTGAAGATATTACAAAAATATGCATCTCTACTCCTCGGGCAGAAAACTAAACCTACCATTTCTTAAATATCACAAACACGGCCAGCACAATAAGGCCAAACCCGACAAAATGGTTCCATGCAAATTTTTCTGTTTTAAAAAATACCGTGGTAAATACCATAAAAATAATCAGGGTAATTGCTTCCTGTATGGTTTTTAGCTGCACCAGGTTAAAAGGGCCACCATACTCATTGCTGCCGGCGCGGTTGGCGGGCACCTGGAACACATATTCAAAAAAAGCAAGCCCCCAGCTTATTAAAATAATGCTGAACAGGCCAAGGCCTTTACCCCAGCTATAATCTTTAAATTTCAGGTGCCCGTACCAGGCAAACGTCATGAACGTGTTGGAAATAAGAAGAAAGCAAACGGTTTTTAATGCACGCATAGGTTGTAACAGTTTTAATACTGTAAAACTAATGTAGCAAGTTTTTGTTTGCTTTCTTGCAAATCGTGGTCAGCCGGCGAAAAATTATTGCTGGCTGCTTACCAGTTTGGTACCCTTTATTTCGGTACCATTTCGCATTTCGTCATTGGCAGTTTTTAAAATAGTATCGTTAATGTTTAAATTGCCATATACCTCGATTAGCCCATTTGCTTCGCGTCCCGGCTTTACATCAACCCACTCAGCTTTACCATTATTCACACGTATAACAAATATTTTTTCGGTTGAATTTACAAAGGCAGATTTAGGTACTATAAAAGTGCTGTCTTTTGCAGGCGTGGGCATATCAACCTCAGCAACCATACCCGGTAGTAGCTTTTTGCTATCGTTATACACATCCATTTCTACACGCTCTGAGCGTAGCTTGTCATCCAATGCACCGGCAAGGCGGCTTACTTTCGCTGTAAATTTTTGATTAGGTATCGCACGCACAGTAAAAGTAATGGTGCTGTTGGTCGTTAAAAACCCTGTATAATCTTCCGGCACCGATACTACCAGCCGCAGGTGCTTCTGCTCCTGCAAAGTGAACATCGGAAATTCAGAGCCCTTGCCTGATGGGCCAACATACGCGCCGGTATTAACATTGCGTGCCGTTATAACACCACTAAAAGGCGCTTTTATCTCCAGGTAGTTTTTTGTTTCAGCCACTTCCTCGTACGATGATTTGGCAGCTTCTAACTGTGCATGATCAGAGTTCATTTTTGCAAGCGCCTGGTCTAAATCGTTTTGCGAAATAGTGCCGGGTGTCTGACTTGTTTGATAAAGCCTGTCGTAGTTTGATTTGCTGGCGATATACAATGCCTCCTGTGATTTAAGCCGTGACTGCGCAGCGGCTAATTGAGACCCAAGCTCCGGGGCCTCCATTTCAGCGATCAATTGTCCCTGCGATACTACTGAACCAACATCGGCATACAGCTTTTTTACAAAGCTGTTATCTTTTGCGTATATATCAACCTGTTGAAAGGCAATTAACTCACCGGGTAACTGCAAAGCAGCATTAAGCTTGCCTTTTTGCAGCAACAAAACTTCTTTGGCTGCCGGTGCATCCTGTGTAGCAGATGCCGCTGCTGCGTCAGTTTTGGCTGCGTCATTCGAGCAGCTGCTTAGTAAAGCCGCAGCAACCGCATAAGCCGTAATGCCTGTAAATAATTTATTTGTTATGATGTTCATACAATGATGGGATATAGTGAGTGCTTTCTTTATCTTCAGGATCAAGTGATACAGATCTTGTTGAAGTCTTGCGCTGTACATAGGCAAATACCATTGGCAGTATAAACAGGGCTGCAAAAGTTGAGGCTATTAAACCGCCAATTACAGCACGGCCCAAGGGGGCAGCCTGGTCGCCACCTTCGCCAAAACCTATTGCCATGGGCACCATGCCCACAACCATCGCGATGCTAGTCATTAATATGGGCCGCATACGCAAGGCGGCAGCTTCTTTTGCTGCCTCAATAGCATTGCCGCTGTGCATGCGTAAATGCTCTGCATTGGTTATAAGCAATACGGCATTGGCGATGGATACACCTACCGACATGATCATACCCATGTAGGATTGCAGGTTAAGCGTTGAGCCCGTTAATTTTAAAATAAGCAGCGACCCAACCAGCACTGCAGGTACCGTAGACAATACAACCAACGAAACTTTAAACGACTGGAAATTTGCCGCCAGCATAAGGAATATAACAATTATAGCGGTTAACAATCCTGTCTGCAGGCTGTCAAGCGTTTCGGTCAGTGTTTGTGTAAGGCCTTTTTCTTCGATGGTGAGCCCTCTTGGCAAAGTACCTAACGATGCAACGGCTTTGCTAACATCGGCCGCAGCGGTGCCTAAATCCTGCTTGTAAAGGTTTGCCGTTACAGAAAGTTCGGGTATTGAGCCAATATTATCATCTTGTCCATAAGTTGTATCTTCTTTAATGGTTGCCACATCGCTAAGCACCGGCCGGGGTGCATTGGGTAATATGGGTATCTCACCAATATCATTAATGCTGTTCATCTGGTTTTCGGGCACCTCTACCTGCACGCTGTAGCTTAAACCTGCTTTCTCATCAAGCCACACATTTTTCTCGGTAAACCTTGATGATGAAGTTGAAGCTGTTAATGAACGCGAGATATCCGCGATGTTCACACCCAGTTGTGCAGCCCTTACCCTGTCAATATTTATGTTTATAGAGGGATAATTAATAGGCTCATCAATTTGTATGTCACGCAGGTAACTTATGCTTTTTAATTTTTCAATTACTTTATGGGCATACTGCTCATTTAGTTTTTTGTTTTTGCCAATAAGCTTTACTTCAATAGGTGTTGGCGAACCCTGGCTTAATACTTTATCAGTAAGTTCTATCGGCTCAAAAGAAAGTTTTACATCGGGGTCTTCTTCGGCCATTTTTTTCCTGAAACGTTCTTTCAAATCATCCAGGTCAACCTTGTAATCATCTTTAAGCGCAACCTGCAAAACAGCCTCCTGTGGCCCGCTTAAAAACAGGTAAATGGGGCTTGTTGAAAACTGGCCAGGGTGCTGGCCTATCATAGCAGATGTTACTGCAATATTCTGATGCCCCACCAGCTCATCCAGTACGTGCAATGCGGTTATTGTTCTTTCGCCGGTACGTTCAAACCTGGTGCCTACCGGCGCGCGCAGCCTAACCTGGAACTGGCCTGAATTTACCTTCGGCAACACATCGCGCCCCAGCGAATTTAAAAGCAATACTACAAGGCCGATAGCCACAACAACATATATTCCGGTTACAATACCGCGATAAGGGAATAGCCGTCCTATGAACCGTAAAAAACGAAGACGTATTTTTTCAAAGCCTGTTAATTTTGTTTCATCCTTACCTTCAATCAACATTTTCTTTTGGTCCCATGTATCCTCTTCACCGCCAGATTTTGCCAATACAGATGCTGCATATTCTTCTGCATCGGTCTGGCCTTTGCCGTGATGGCCCTTCATTAACCAGTTTGCCATAACCGGCACAAATGTTTGCGCCAGCAGGTAAGAAGTTATCATGGAGAATGCTATAGCCAATGAAAGAGGGAGGAACAGCGCCCTTGTTATACCCTGCATGGTAAACGCTGGTGCAAATACGGCGAGAATACAAAACAATATAAGCAGTTTGGGGAAAGCTATTTCTTTACAGGCATCCCAAATAGCAAGGGCTTTGGGCTTGCCCATATCAAGGTGCTGGTGAATATTTTCAATGGTAACTGTACTTTCATCCACCAAAATACCAATCGCAAGGGCAAGGCCGCTAAGCGTCATAATATTGATGGTTTGATGGAAAAGGTACAGGAACAGCACACCCGAAATGATGGACGTTGGAATGGTAAGGATCACAATAATAGCACCACGCAGATCACCTAAAAACAGCAACACCATCAGGCCAGTCAGTATCGCGCCAATGGCACCTTCTGACAACAGGCTTTTTACTGAGTTGATAACATATACTGACTGGTCAAATTCGTAAGAAAGTTTTACATCTTCGGGCAGGTTATTTTGAAACCTTGGCAGGGCTTTTTTAAGGTTCTGCACTACTTCCCATGTAGATGCATCGGCAGATTTGGTTATTGGCAGGTAAATAGAACGCTTGCCATTTACAAGCGCGTAGCTAACAGGAATATCAGCGCCATCTTCAACAGTGGCAACATCTTTCATGTAGAGATTTTGCACGCCACCGGTAAACAGGGGTATATCACCAAACTCTTTTATTTGTTTAATACCGGTGTTTGATGGCGTTAAATAGTTTATGTCGCCTATACGAACATTACCGGCGGGTATGGCCTGGTTATTTATACGCAGGGCTGTAACTATTTGGTCTATGGTCAGGTTGTGCGAACGTAACAGATCGGGATTAACTTTTATTACAACAGTACGTACGTTACCACCAAAGGGTGCGGGGGCAATCAAACCCGGTATCGAGGTAAACTGTGAGCGTACATAAACATTCGCAAGGTCCAGCAGCTCATTGTTTGAGCGTATGTTACTGCTTAATACAAGCTGGCCTACGGGTAGTGTTGATGCATCAAACCGTATTATAAAAGGCGGGTTGCTGCCCGGTGGAAATATGGCCTGCGCGCGGTTACTAAAAGCTGTGACTTCTGCTGCTGCCTGCGCCATATTTGTGCCTTCGTAAAAAGTAAGCTTTATAAGTGTAAGGCCCTGTATGTTTTTTGTTTCAATGCTTTTTACGCCCGATACAAACAATAAAAGATTTACATAGTTCTTGCCAAAATAAGCTTCCATTTGATCAGGCGAAAACCCGCCATAAGGATGTGAAAGATATATTACCGGTAAGTTAAGATCGGGGAAAATATCTATTTTAACATTGCGTACTGCATTAATGCCAAAGAAGAACAGCCCCGCTACCAGTACCAGTATAGAGATGGGTTTTCTAAGCGCACTGCGTATCAATCCCATAATTACGTTTTTGCTGTCAGTTAAAACTCATTTATAAATATTCCAAAATCGCCTGTGGCGGCTGCCTTTAAAAGCAATGCTTCCCAAACATTGTTGTAAGCAATATCCCGGTCTGTCTCCGCACGGTTCAATGCGTATAATGCCTGTGTTACATCAACAATATTGCTAAGGCCATTTTTATATAAAACACTTTTTTGCAGGTAAGCGTCAGACGCTGCTTTGATCTGCACGGGTGCCTCTGTATAATCTGCAATAGCCGTTTTTGTTTTTTGCACAGCCAAATTCAGCTGGTTTATAAGCTGCTGGTTTACTTGTGTGTACTCATCATGCAGCCCCAGCGATAGAAATTTTTGAGAAAGCACCTGCTGTTGTACACGAAAAGGTGAAGAAATATTCCAGGTAACACCTACACCCAGCAGGTAATTGCCTCTCACGGGGTTAATGCCTGTAAAATAGTCGTGGGTGTAAGCATTCGGATTTGCAGCGCCATAGTTATAATCAAACCCGCTACCGCGCCCTTGCAGTACGCCAAATGCTGAAAACGTAGGATATTTAAATGTGTTATAATATTTAGCAGTTTCGTCGCTAACATTAATACGGCTTTGATAATACTGCAGTAAAGGGTGTGTTTGCGGTATCGCATTAACTGAGTCGTGCATTGATGCGGGTATGCGTGTTACAAACACAGTATCAAGAACAAAAGCAGTATCGGTAACACCCATAAGTATTGCAAGCTGGTTTGACTGCTCATGCTCGTAATCCTTTGCGCGTATCAAAGCTATTTTTGCGTTTGACACTTCTGCGTTTGCAAGCGACGAATCAACACCAGCATTTAACCCGTTTTTTACGCGGGCTACTACAACATTTCGTAACGCATCAGCACGGTCAAGGTTTTTTTGTTCTGATAGTGTAAGCCTTTGCGCTGCCAGCAAGTTGAGGTATGCCCCGGCAACCCTAACCTGTTGCTGAAATTTTTCCTGGCTAAGATCACTTTCGTTTAATGACAATTGGGAAGAATACACTTTTGTTTTTTCTTTGGCCTTGCCGAAAGAATAAAAGTCCCAGTTCACGTTGGCAAGGTATAAGGCACCAAAAGCTGAGTTCCAGCTTGTTGAAGCCAGTGGTGGTCCGGCAGAAGCAACACTGCCACCTTTAAAAGCTGATAATGGGCCATTTGAACCATTAATAGTACCATAGTCCTGCTGGGCAGACAGGGTGAAATCCGGCAAGGCTTCGCGGCGTGTTTCGGTTACCATTGCCCTTGCAGCGTTTACATAATTTGTTTTGGCCTTAATACTGCCATAATTGCTAAGCGCTGCTTGTACTGCATTTTTAAGCGTTAGTACTTGTGCATTGGTACTTGAAAGAAAGCCACAAAAAAGGAATAACAGAAAAATAAGACCGAAAAATTTATTAAACATGCTTATTAAATATACTGCAATTGAGCCGCAAAGCTACATTTGCAATTATTATGAATAAAATGAATTAATTTTATCAAATACATTAATTTTTCTAAAGATAATGAATATAGCCTTACACCATTTTAGCCTTGTGAGCACAATAGTACAGGAAGGTACACTAACAAAGGCTGCTGAAAAACTTCATTTAACGCAGTCTGCACTAAGCCACCAGTTGAAAGAGCTTGAAAAAGAGCTGGATATACCTATATTTTACCGGAAAGGTAAAAAATTACAGTTATCGAACGAAGGTGAGCGTTTTTTAAAAAGTGCTCAAAAAATACTTAGTGAACTTACGATGCTTGAAACGGACATGCACCATTTTAAAAACGGCGAAACAGGCACCTTAAAAATAATAACCCAATGCTACACTGCTTACCACTGGCTGCCAGGCATTATAAAAAATTATAAAAAAATATCACCAGGAATTGATATTCATATCGTTTCGGCTGCAACTTACCTGCCACTTGAATACCTTATAAAAGGCGAGCTTGATATTGCTATTATACGCAACAGGCATAATAACCCTGCTATACAGTATGAGCCGCTTTTTGAAGACCAGCTTTTTGCAATTGTATCAAACGAGCACCCTCTTGCGCGCAAACGCAGTATAAAGATCACGGATTTTGAAGGGGAGGAATTATTTTTTGCGTATAACGACCCTGCAACTGGCAGTGTACCGGTAATTGAAAACCTGCTGAAGCATAACCAGGTAAAACCAAAAAATATACACCGCATACATTACACCGATGCAATAATTGAATTGGTGAATGCCAACTTGGGAATAAGTGTATTGGCCGACTGGATCGTTCAGCCTTACCTGGAAACAAAAGATATACGTGCTATAAAAATGCCGCCGGAGGTTGCAAAACGCACATGGTATGCTGCAACCTGCAGGCAAACACCAGCAATAAATAACTTTCTTGAATGTTTAAAACTGCACTTTACAAAAATGCGGCTTGCGCTTGATGAAAAGGAAAGTATGCAACCCGTTGGAAGCTCACCACAAAACGCGCTTGTTGCCTGACATACAAACCACAGCTAAATTATTTTTATGCAATTTGCAGAATTTGCTAAAAGCATGCAAAGCAATACTCCGCCGGCAGACCTGCCTATTTATTTACTTGCTCTTTGGTTTGATGCCAAGGGTGATTGGGACAAGGCACATAAAAGCATAGACAGCCTTGATGATAAAAATGCCTGTTGGGTACACGCTTACTTGCACAGAAAAGAAGGTGATGTTTGGAATGCCGATTATTGGTACAGCCGGGCTGGTAAAAAAAGACCCGCTACCTCACTTGAAGAAGAGTGGGAAAACATAACGCGGGCATTATTATAGCCGTTTACTTTTCCGCAGCGGCAGGCGCCGGTTCAGCGGGTATAGCCGGCTTAAAACGCCCTTTGCATTGCGACATAAGCATTACAAAAGCAAAAACTATTGCAAATGCAAAAATTGCCGTAGCTGTAAATTTTTTGGTATCGCCCTGCTGGTCAAATTCGTGCGAAGACATACAAATTTTGTTTTATTTAAATAAGTGCACTAAAATATAAAAAT